>CAMJMP010000001.1 GCA_946407055.1 uncultured Mycoplasmatota bacterium
AAAATTATTATTTAATATGTTATAATTATTGATAGTAGGAGATGAATTTAATATTGGAAGTACTACTTACGTAATTCTTGAGAAGAAAGATTCTGCATTAAAAGCAACAATAGATTATAATTCTGAAGAAGATTCTTCTTGTTGGGAGTATTTCTATATTACAAATCCAGATGATGATGATACACTATATGGAAAAGACGCATTTTGATTGAATTAAAATTTTACACGGATGGTGCTTATTCTTCTTCTCGTAATGCAGGAGGAATAGGTATCATTTGTTTGCAAAATAATGATGTAGTATTAGAATATTCTCGTAAATATAAAAATACTACTAATAACAGAATGGAAATAAAAGCAGTATTGCTTGCATTAAAATCTGTTAAAGGAAAGGTAGATAAAATTACTATTGTGTCTGATTCGCAATACGTAATAGGATGTGCATCTAAAGGATGGAAAAAAGAAAAGAATAAAGATTTGTGGAAAAAGTATGACGAAATATATGAAAAAGTTTCACAACTATGTTCTGATATTACATTTGAATGGGTGCATGGTCATAACGGAGATAAATATAACGAAATAGTTGATAAATTAGCGGTAAGAGCAAGTCAATCGTTATGAAAGAATTAGACAAAATTAAATTAAAACTTCAACAGAAAATTGATAATATCATGGATTGCTTTGATTTCAATAAGGTTCATGATATAATGGAACATCTTAATTGGACATGGGCTACTACACGAGGTGAAGTTCCTGATGTTCTTGAACTTAAACAATGTGCTCGTAAACTTCTTAATGATGTAGTAGATCGTTATATTAATAATAGAATATACGGAGATGAACAAGTTCATGTATTTGGTGTTTCAACAGGTGGATTTAAAGCAGAACTTTATTACGAAATACTTGAACTTTCTTTCATATTAGAAAGTTGGGATGAAGAAAACATTTTGGATAAACCAGAAAACGATTAAAAAATGAAGTACAAAAACAGAATCAAAAAGCTTGAAGCCAGGATTAAATTCTGGGAGTCAATTAAAAACAAAACTGGATATACAAAACCAGGAAGTCAAAAGAAATGAGCAGTAAAACATTCGTTTTAGTAGTAGTATGGATAGTCTGTACTCTACTATGGTTAAATTTCGCATTTAGTCTAATTAATTATCCTAACACTGCTGCAAATGTTCTTGGAATAGGAGCAATTGTAGGTTATGCAGTATTATCAGAAAAATCTAGACTTTTCACATCAAATCCTTTTAAATCAACTAAAAACAAAAAGTAAAAAGCATGAAGAAAATTTTATCATTTATCGTAGTGTGTGTAGCAATTCTTAGTCTTTCATCTTGTGGTTATGAGCGTATTGACGCTGGCTGTGAGGGTATTCTCGTAAATCTCTATGGAGATGAAAAGGGTGTAGGTGATGTATCTCTTTGTACAGGTGCTGTGTGGTATAATAGTATTACACAGGATGTATTTGAGTATCCAACCTATGTACAAACAGTAGATTATCCTGCATTTGAGATTAACTCAAAGGATGGAACTAAGTTTACTGTTGATCCAAGTGTTCTTATTAAGATTGAGGACGGTAAGTCTCCAACGATATTTAAGAAGTATAGAAAGGATCTATCTGAAATTATAAATAAGACACTCTACGTATACATAAAGGATGCAGCAAGAGCTGAGTTTAATAAATATACTGCAGACCAGATTGTTTCTAATAGAGCAGCTGTTGATAAATCATTTGAACTTAACGTAAGAACAGCACTCCTTAAGGAACATTTTGTACTCGATCAGCTAACTCCTGGTATTAAGTATCCACAATCTTATGAGGATGCTATTAATGCTAAGAATAAGGCAGTTCAGGATAGTATGCGAGTTCGTAATGAGGTAGCTGTTGCTAAAGCTGAAGCTGAAAAGAAGATTGTAATCGCAGAGGCAGAAGCAAAGGCTAATGCACTTAAGACACAAGCACTTACACCTGCTATTCTTAAGGCTAGGTGGATTGACAAGTGGGATGGTGAGCTTCCAAGTGTAATGACTGGTGAAAATACACCTCTCGTTATAACTAAGTAAAATAATATATGATTCGGGAATTAATTTTCCCGAATCATTTAAAAAATTTTTGCATATGATTTACATAATTGCATTAATACTATATATAATTATATTTTTCCTTGATAAAAATACAGAGTTTGTTACAAAGTATTACTATTCTACTGATGAAAAGGATAGATATAGAACACTTTTTCCTAGAAAAGTTTGGTTTGTAGTATTAGCTGGAATAATATTCATTATACCTATTGCTAATATAATTTTTCCATTAGCTATTTCTATAACTCAATTTATTTACTTAAGTTTTGATTATGATATAGTATTAAAAGAAGGAAAACTTAAATTCTTTGTTGATTTCTTAAATAAAGATTTATGATTGACATATATTTAATAGGAACATTTCTTTACTTTATTTTTATTATTATTTATTTTAATACTAAAATAATTATTCTGGAATGGGATAGTCGTTCGCACGTTATAGAAAGACCATATGTTAAATTTAAATTATGGGAAATCTTATTAGTCATAATATCATTTTTTATTCCTATTGTTAATATAATAGTACCTTGTATACTTATTATGAAAGGATATTTTGAAGCTATTATGGTAGGAGGATTTATTAAATGGACAGGGTTAAAAAGTAAATTATTCATGAGAATTATTAAATTCTTAAATAAAAACATAAATTAATATATGGTAACAGAAGAACAAATAATAGAATATTGTAAAGACATTAAGTTTCTAAAACGTCTTGAACAAATAATAGCAGGATTTTGTAAACTATCTAATCCAGCTAAGAACCTTGCAGTAAAAGGTATTTATAATGCAGACATCTATATGCTTGAAGGAATAGCAATTTTGGGAAAAGTATCTAAACTCTCTAAATCAGAAAGAGATGAAGTCCTTTTTATAATAGAATTTGCTATTAAAAATTACGAACAGTGGAAACATGGAGATTCCGAATAAGTTTGGAATCCATAATATAAATCAAATCAATTATAAAATGAAGAAAAATTCAGAAAATTCTCAAAATCCCGTTGACGTATCCAACGATTTTGAAATGGTATCTCTTGGTATTCGTGTTCCTGTAGCAGTTCCTCGTGACGAGTCTGTTTGGACTAAAACAGATAAGGAGAAGAAGCTTCTTAGGAGACTAAGAAACCGTAATTATGATCTTGCAAATGGAATTAAGAAGTCTTCTTATTCTATTCCTGTAAGAGATAAGATTATAGTTACGATTGCTCCACATCCTAAGTTCGGAAGGAATAAGAGAAATAAGAAAGGTGAAGTTGTTCATAATACAATAACAACTTTCTCTCATGTTTGTGGTCAATCTGATATTCCACAGATTCTTTCTTTATTCAATGTCTATGACAAAAATGCTAAGAAAATGAAGAATCTTGTTATAAAGTATCATTGGAATGGCAAAGAGTACGCCCCAAATATGTTACCAAAATGGTAATGGTGATATTCTATATAAATCTGACACTTTTATATATGAATTAACAATCACTCATATTTATAAAAAAGAAAGCAGAGTAGAACTTGAATCTTGTAGACATATCTCAAGTCAAGTTCCACTTAAATTTAAAAAAACTTATTTAGTTAAAAAACTTTCTAAATGGGAAACTGAAATTAGAGAAATAGAAATGATTGGAGCACCTAAACAGTATATAGAAAATAATGGTTTTAGGTTGACAGAATTAACGAATAAAAAATCTAAAAAGTAATGTCTGAATATATACATATATCCAATTTATGTTGTATTGGAGGATTATGTGAATCTTTTATTTTTGCTGATATATTTCAAAAAAGATATAAGAGTCCAACTGATTCAATGACAGCAAAAAATTTCAAATCATTATTAGATTTGTTTAATGGAAACTTATTCAATGCTATTTCAAATGATGATATTCTTTATATAAAAGATAGTCCTTATAAGCAATATTATGCAAGTGAAGAAAGTTTCTTACAAACACATGATGATTCTAAAATAAGATATTATTGTGATACTAATAATGGTTGGAGTTGGTGTTCTGGACATATAGATTTTACATTACCAAATCGAAAAGAGGAATTTCATAAAAGAGTAAAAGATTTCAATAACTTTGCTAAATTAGCACAAGAAGAATCTGGAAATTACTATTTATATGCAATATCCTCATACGATTTTAAATTAAACTATAGAGATGTTATTCGTGTAGCTGATGAATTACCAGACTATGTACGTAATAATCTAATCATTTTAGGCTCAAACAGGTATCCTTTGTTAAGCATTTTTAAAGATTTTAAATGTTTAACAATCAATTTAGAATTAAATTGTGATAAAACTAATAAGTGGAAAATATTAACCAATTAAAAAATAAGAAAAAATGGACGTAAGTAAAATTAAGAAGGACCAGAATGTTATTGCTCATGTAGTAAAGAATTTCGTTGATTTTAAGGGTGATACCCATAAGATTACAATTGTTGTATACGATATGCTATCACTCGTTAAGAAAACACAGGGCACTAAGAATCTTATCGGTCTTGGAGTATCAATTCAGCATCCAAAGGATGAGTTTGTTGAAATCCTTGGAGTTCAACGTGCAGTAAAGAACCTCCTAAAGAAGTTCAGTAACAATGAGTTTGTTCCAGTAATTGCTTCAAACTTCAATTTTACATCAAAGATCATAAACGATGTTCTCGAGAATGAGTATAATCATATTGTAGAGAATATCAATGCTTACATAAAGGGATATTCTGATGCAAAGAAGAAGTTTGATGCAAAGCGTGCTAAGAAAGACGCTGAACTTATTGCTGAGGTATAAACTTATATTCATATTTATAATAATAGTAATTGCTGGATTCTTATTCAGCAATTACTATATTCATAAAAATGAAACATTATATCCTCAAATTCAGAGACTTGATTCTGTTGCTGATACAATTCGTAAAAATAATGATAGTATTATTATTCGAATTAAAGAAAACTCCGAAAAACTATCCTCAATACGATTAAATTATGAAAAAGATAGTATTACTATTATTAATCAATCTATTGATTCCGATTTCGAGTATTTCACAAACTATCTCGAAAGATTCTACGGTTACAATAACAGCGACACAATTAAAGCAAATTAATTTAATATTCAACGAACATGATGCTTTAAAGAAAGAAAAAGCAGTTTATTTAGAACAAATAGCATCTTACGAGAGAGTTATTGATAATTACCAACAACTAGATTCTGTTAATACAGTTAAATCAAAATTGTATAGACAAGAATTGCAAAATAAAGAAAAGACAATATCCGATTTAAATAAAAATTTAAAACTTTCAAAAACTAAACATAAAATAAAGAATTGGATTATTGGAATCTTAGGTGGTATATCAGGATTATTGCTATTAAAATGAGCGACTTAAATAAACTTTTAAAAGATAGTTCTGGATTTAGATATAAATATCCAAATAGATCTTGTAGTAATTGTTCAAAATATCCATGTTTTTTAAGAATGGATAATTTACATTTCGATTTTGCAAAGTATGGATGTTCAGAATACAAAGAGTCTTAAGATAATAACTCGCGCAAAATTAGTAGACTTTGTAAACGATATTAATGATTATACTAATTATGTATTTTTACTTTTGGATAGAGATGAAATAAAAAGATTAGATACTAAGTATTTAATTTGTATTCAATATCCAAATTGGAATCAAAAAATCATTCATATCGGTGAAGAAGGTTTTCTACAATGCGAAGAAATATTATCTGGAGTAACAGAATGGTGGGATGGAAATAAATTTATCCATCACAATTATGATCATTTTCATTTTATTAAGTTCATTCCTTTAAAGGAAGAAGTTGATAAAAACGAAATAATCCTTTAGATCATTTTAATTAATTTATTATATTAAAATAAAATGAATATACTCGGAGATGCACTTACACAAGCACTCGATGCTAAGAACAACAATGTAAATATGTACGTATGGAAGGGTCCAAAGAAAGACGTTAATGGATGTAAAGTACAGGATGAAATTAGACTTATGGACATGACACAAGAACAGCTTCAAAAAGCGTTCAATCATTGTGCTTCAATGCTCTATAGTAGAGATAAGGAAAATCCTGGACGTTATGTTCTTCTTAAGATTATTAAAGACCAAAGAATGAAATGTAATGCTGAGTTGTTTATGCGTTACCTTGAAAACACATATCATCCTTCTAACGATAGATCTAAATTCCCAAGATTTCGTTATCAAGAGGAAATTCGTAAGTTCCTTCATGAACATGAACTAGAACTTAAAGCAAGTTATAATGTAGAGAATCTCAAAGAACTTCCAATCGGTATTCTTGAGAATATTCCTAATGAATTTGCTAATATACCTATTAATACAGTAATCGATGCTTGTCTTGATTCTTTAGGAGTGTTTAATAAGAAACATATTACACTTAATTTCATTACTAAACTTCCTCTTTGGTTTACACAGCAAGAGATGAGAGATCTTACTGAAAAGACAGAAGATGGTAAAGTTCGTAATAGACTTGAAGTTATTAAGGAAAGGCTTGGAATACGTAACTATATCCGACTTATAGTTGATGATGAAAATGCTAAACTTAATTATACTGAGTTTAGAGCGGCTATTCAGTTAAAGAACAAGAATTATTCTCAACTTACTACTGACCAGCTTACCCTTTTACAGAATAAACTTCTTTTCTATCTTGAGGATGAGGTTGATGCTCATATTAAACAATGGGAAACTCGAATTAAACAGATTAATGAAGTATGTAATCTAAAAGGGTATACACTGAATGTAGACGGTGAATAATTTATTTGGTCCTATCAGTAGAGACGAGCGTCAAGCTCAATGTATTGAAAATTGGAAAAAATTTAAAGGTAAAGCTACAGTTGTAGGTGCTACTGGATTTGGAAAGACGAGAGTTGGCACAAATCTTATAGGAAAGGTATTAAAAATTAAACCTCAGTTTAGATTTTTAATTGTAGTTCCTACTACCACTTTAAAAGAACAATGGGAAGGTATTCTTGACAATCTGGGATATGGATTAAATTGTTCTGTAGAAGTAGTCAATACTGTTGTATTACACGAAACAACATATACATGCGATCTATTAATATTGGATGAAATCCATAGATTCGCGTCCGATTTATTTCAACAAGTTTTCAGTAAGGTCAAATATAAATTAATATTAGGTCTTACTGCAACTATAGAAAGATTAGATGGTAAAGAAGCAATCATTAAACAATATTGTCCTGTATGTGATGAAATTCCATTGGAAGAATGTGAGTTTAATGGTTGGATTTCTAAGTATAAAGAATATCAAGTATTGATTGACGTAGATGATATACAAACTTATAAGAACTTAAATAAAGAGTTCAATGAACATTTTGGTTTCTTTAATTATGACTTTGGATTAGTTATGTCTATGGTAGGTCCGAAAGGATATTTAACAAGAATTGCCTATAGAGATAGATTATGTCCAAATGGAACACAAGAAGAGAAATCAGCTACTCTTAAATCGATTATCTACCATTCTACTGCTTTTATGAGAGCATTACAAGGTAGAAAAGCGTTTATTAATAATCATCCTAAAAAGATTGAAGTTGCAAGAAAAATTATTCAATCTCGTCCTTATGCTAAAATAATTACCTTTTCTAATAATATTAAAATGGCAGAAGCCATTGGAATAGGTAAAGTTTACAGTGGAAAGGACTCTAAAAAGAAAGGAAGAGCTACTTTAGAAGAATTAGAAAGTGGGGATATACAAGTTATTAACACTATTGCAAAAGCAAATGAAGGTTTAAATATTCCAGATTTGTCGATAGCAATAATGTTAGGAATTGATTCTTCTAAAATTAAAGCAGTTCAAAGAGTAGGAAGAGTTTGTAGAGCACAAGAAAATAAGCAAGCTGAAATCTTTAACTTAGTTATAAATGATACAGCTGAAACAGAATGGTTTAGAAAAGCACATTCTAAATCTCAATACATAACTATTGATGAGACAGGGTTAGAAGCAGTTCTTAATTATGAAGAACCTAAACCGTATAAAAAGAAAATACAAAAATTAACTTTTAGATTTTAAAATGACAGTAGAAAGAATGCTTGAATTGGTATTGCTTAATCAATTGAGTAATACTCTTGTAAAAATGTCTGATTATGAAGCAAATTGTTTTGTAAAAGAACATAATATAGACATGATTAAAGTAATAAGAAGAAGTACTGAACTTTCTAATGACTTTTATAAAGAATTTGCAAAGGATAACCCTTCGAAAGAAGTTTAAACGATTTGTAGCATAGATTAGTTCTTATAAACTAATTTTAACTACATAGTGCAAAAATTAAATTTTAATATTGACGAAGAATTAGCTCTTATTGAGAAATATGAGATAACACCAACCGAAATGTTTGTAACAAGACTTTTACTTCTAGCACAAGAAAGCGATGAAGAAAAAGAATATCTTGTCAAATATTTAAGTATTCCAGAAGACGTAAGAGGAGATTTTAGAAACATATTAATTTCATTACAAAATAAAGGAATTATTTTAAAAAGTTATAACATTCCCAATAAAGGAGAATCACTTGATATTTACGAAATAGAGTTTAATAAGAATTTCTTAAAGAACTTTTACCGAGCGTCAGGAGATATGGGTGAAGAATTATTTGAACATTATCCACAATTTGCTAACATTAATGGTAATCTTGTAGGAATAAGAAATGTATCAAAGAAATTTATAGACCTTGAAGATGCTTGGCGTAAGTATGGTAAAATAATCAAGTGGAATCCTGAAACACACCGAGAAATAATCGGTTTGTTAGATTGGGCAACAGAAAATAATATAGACATAAATAAATCGTTAGCGAACTTTATTTGTGATCACAGCTGGCTAGATTTACAGGCACTCCGTGACGGAGGAAATACAATTAATGTAAATAATGTCAGAATGTTATGATTAGTAATTCCTTATTAACACAAATCACAAACGGTAGAGATGGTTCGAATTGGGGATATACTATGGGATTACCAAAACTTGAAAATATTGTAGATGGTGTATGTAAACAAACATATACACTATTATTTGCAGGTTCAGGTTGTGGTAAATCAAATCTCATGATGTATGCTTATATTTATAGACCATTAATGGAACATATTGACGATGATGATTTCTTTGTTTATTTATTTTCATTAGAGATGAAAGCAGAAATCATTCTTGCTAAACTTCTTTGTATTTACATATTTGAAAAGTATCACATTGAAATTTCTTTTAAAGAATTACTTTCTAAAAAGAGAAATTATAGACTTCCAGACGAATATTATAAAATAGTTTTAGAGTGTATGCCTTGGTTGAAAAAGGTAGAATCTAAACTTAAAATATTCGATAAAGGAGCTAATGCTGATACAATTTATGCTAAACTTAAAGAAGATTTAGAAGAAAAGGGTAAATTTGAAGAGCAAGGAACTCGTAAAATATATTATCCGAACAATCCAAATTTAACTTATTTGGTTGTTGTTGATCATATGGGATTACTTCGTACTAAAGCAGGAAGAACTAAAAAGCAAGAAATTGATTTATTATCAAATTACTTTGTTTATCTTCGTAATACTTGTGGAATTAGTCCGCTTGCTATTATGCAATCTAATAGAGATCAATCTTCATCTGCAAGAAGACAATTAGGTATGTATTTGCCTCAAATGTCTGATGTTAAGGAAACTAATGTTCCGTATGAGGATTCTGATATTACATTAGCAATTTATAATCCTAATGTTGATAAATTGAAAACTCATAATAAATACGATATAGTACAATTTGGCGATACATTTAGAAGTATTGTATGTATTAAAAATAGATATGGTGAATCTAATGTAGAAGACAGTTGTGCTTTCTATGGCAAATCTAATATCTGGGTAGAATTACCTAAACCAGAAGAAATATTTGACGTAGAAAAATATAAAACTCCAGATTGGCTTTGGAAAAAGCAAGAAATGCCAGATAATAATAGTGTTTTAGATGAGAATACAAATAATAAATCATTTAAATTTAACTTATAAATATGGCAGAATTAATTGCAGTTGTAGGAGAAAGTGGCTCTGGTAAGACCACTAGTATTAGAAATCTTAATCCAGAAGAAACTTTTATAATATCAACTACTGGAAAACGTCCTGGAACAAAAGGAGCAAAGAAGAAATATCCTACATTTAAAATCGATCCTACAACAAAGGAGATTTCAGGTAATTTCTTCACAGCATCTAATGTTGATTATATTGGAAAGATGCTTAAATTAATCGACTCTAAACTTCCACACATAAAGACTGTTATTATTGATGATTATCAGTATGTAATGGGCTTTGAAGCTATGGATAGAGCTGGTGATAAAGGATATGATAAGTTTACTCAAATGGCTCAACATGCTTATCAAGTTATTAAGGATTCTATGAATCTTCGTGATGATTTGTATGTTGTTATTCTTACTCATAGTGAGAATACAGGTGATAAACTTAATCCTTATTATAAGATTAAGACTCAAGGTAAATAATATTTTGCCAGTATAACCCCTAATTCGGCGAAATCTGAAGCACAAATCGTGAGATTAATTGTATGACAATGCCGAGCCAAGCAAAAATAGAATTCTAGACTATTTTGGGCGCGTGTATCGACTAGTAGCGGATCGGCTACGTAGAAATTGAAGTAATTAATCAATTTTGAAATGGGGATGTAAATTTTATATATTTTAATTTGAGGTGTAAATTTTTTATATTATATTTGTTGTAATAAAATTATAATAATTATGAATATAAAAATTTATACTTTAAGTTCTACAAGAAATCCTGATAATATCAGGTATGTAGGTAAATCTAAACAAAAATTAACTAGAAGACTTTCGCAACATTTATTAGATGCTAAACGTCATAAAATGAATAAAGATTTTAAAAACCATAATTATAATTGGATAAATAAAGAATTAGAAGATGGTTTTAAAATAATTATTCTTGAATTAGATTCAATGGAATTTTCAGAAAATGAAGATTGGAAATGGTTAGAACAATATTGGATTTCTCAATTAAGAATTTGGGGATTTAATTTAACTAATCTTACAGATGGTGGTGATGGAAATCAAAACCAAAAATTTTCTAAAGAATCTATTGAAAAAAGAGCTTCTAAATTAAGAGGTAAACATCGTGATGAAATAACAAAAGAAAAAATTTCTAAAGGACTTCAAGGAATAAAACGTTCTGAAGAAACAAAACAGAAATTAAAAAATTCAATACGAAGTTTACAAGGAAAAAAGATTAAACAATTTGATAAAAAAGGTAATTTTATAAAAATTTGGGATTGTGCAGTAGATGCAGCTAATGAATTAAATATAGATAGAGCTAATATTAGTCATTGTTGTAATCATAAACCAAATCATAAAACAGCAGGTGGATTTATTTGGAGATTTGAAAATGATAACTTTGAAATAAATACATATACTGATAATAGTATAGTTCAATTAGATTTAAATAATAATTTAATTGAAATTTTTAAAACTGCTGTTTTGGCAAGTACTAAAACAGGAATTAGTACTTGTAGTATATCAAATTGTTGTAATCATAAAATAAATGATGTAAAAGGGTTTAAATTTATTAAATATAAAGAATTTATGAATACATAGTCAGTTCCCGTAGAAATACGGTAGGCATAAATTTGATAGTAATTATATCAAATAAAAAATTTATGTAATTTTAACGAAAATGATTGATAACGTTATTACTCTTGAAGGTCTGTTTACATATGTTTTCTTTACTGAAGTAACACGTGATGACGACGGTAATCCTAAATATATGTTTAAGACTAACTCAGATGGAACTTGTACAGCTAAGTCCCCAATGGGAATGTTTGAAGATCTACTTATTGATAATGATTTACAGAAAGTAATTTCAAGAATAGAGGAGTATGACAATGAAGATTAATCTTATAAAAATGGAAGTTTATTTCGATCCTGAGACCGACAGTTTTATGGCTGTCGATCCTGAAACAGGAGAATGTAGAGATCTAACAATCTCTAAAAAGAAATCTGCTACTAAGAAGAAAGAGTCAGCAGTTTCTGAGGATACTACAGCAAGGTTAATTCTAGAAACAAATAAATATACCATTACAACAGGAGCTGCCGAATTACTTGGTGTGTCACCTGATGATCGTATAGAAATTAAGTACGAGAAACAAGGTAATGTATTTGTTCCTATAATTGGATCTAACACTACATTTGGTACAAAAGCAGGAAATAAACTTTCTAAAAGTTTAACTGTTAGTTGTAGAGGTAAAGCAAATGAAGAATTGTCTCAATACGGTGATCAATTTACATTTGAACCTCATCCTTCTAAGTCAGGTTTATTTATCTTAGTTGGTAATAAACCTCGTCCTTCTGCTGTACCAGAGGTAAAGAGTGAAGTTGTAGAAATAGATGATGAAGATGAAGAGGAGGTTGACGAAGCATTAGTTGATCTACTCGACGAATCAAGTAAAGAAGATGAAAAAACTGAAGTTTTTAATTTTGAATTAACAATTTAATTTTTGAAAAATGAGTAACGGATTTAATTTTGGTGGTTTTGAAACAGTTAAGCCAACAGCAGTTGGTGGTCCTCGTCCTTGGAATATCTATGAGAATGTAAAGTTTGGTGGAATTAGCGACGTTATTAAAGGTAAACGTCAAGACGGTTCTGAGTGGAGAGCTTGGGATTTCGTTTTCGAGTTCAAGGAGGGTAAGTATACCGAACGTTTCTTTGAACCTACTAATAACGATCGTAAATCATATAAGGATAAGAACGGCGTAGAGCGTTGGATTCCATCTAATCATGAATCTAATCTTGTGTTTATTGCACAGGTTATTGCAGCATTTACATCAACAGGACTTGACATTCTTAAGAAGAATGGAAGTAAGATTGATAGTTATGACACACTTATTGGTCTCGTAAAGAAGATTCTTAACGAGAAGACTGATAAGTCTCCAAAGCTTAAGCTTGTTGGAAAGAACAATGATGGTAAGATTTTCTGTGGTCTTCCTGTTTATTGTAGAATCAGTAAGGACGGAAATCCTTATACTTCTGACACTTTCATTGGTGACGCTGTAGCTTTCTCTAATTATGAACTTGATGAGAAGAAGAAGTATGAAACAGCTGCTCCAACAAAGATGGCTGACACAGAAGCACCTTCAGATAGCAAATCTGATAAGGGATCAGAAAATGTAATTGATGATTTCGCAGGTCTGATGGATTAACAACGTAAAACTTACCTTCGGGTAAGTTTTATTTTAATTTCTCATTAAAATAATTTATATTAGATAATATTAATTTATTTTAAAGATGAAATTAAATTTTGAATTTGAACAAGAAATAACTAAAGAATTTCTTTTATCTAAGTTTAGCGAAGAAACTTATATGACACATTATTTGGGTATTCCTGTTAAAAAAGGATTATTCAGATCTCCTTTGAGGGGAGATAAAACTCCTACTTGTTCATTCTTTAGAAATAAATCTGGAGAACTTATCTTTAAGGATTTTAGTGGTGCTTTCTATGGTAATTTCGTTAATGTTGTAATGACTAAATACGAATGTAGTTATCATAAAGCATTAAAAATCATAGCTTCTGATTTTGGTTTAATTAAAACTTCTGTTAAAAAAGAAGAAATTAAAATCAAAGAAGTGCCTAAATTTGTAGATTCTGGACAAGCAATTATCAATGTAGAAATACAAGATTTTACTGATACAGAACTCAAATGGTGGAAAAAATATGGAATAGACGAAAAAATACTTAAAAAGTTTAAAGTTTATTCTTGTAAAAACGTATGGTTAAATGGAAATAGGTTCGCGAGTTCATCAAGAACCAATATGATATTTGGCTATTACGGAAACATTAAAGATAAGGTTGAACTTTGGAGAATTTATTTCCCAAAACGAAAAGAATACAGGTTTCTAAGTAACTGGAACGCAAATAAAATTCAAGGTTTTGACCAACTTCCCAAAACAGGAAATACTCTTGTCATTACTAAATCTATGAAAGATGTAATGACATTATATTCTATAGGAATAACAGCAATTGCTCCTAATTCGGAAAATTTATTTATAACTGATTCAGTATTAGAAAAACTTAAAGAACGTTTTACAAATATATACGTTCTTTATGATAATGACTTACCTGGAATTAGTAATATGAATAAAATTAAAAAGAAACATCCCGAATTAAAATATATTTGGATTCCAAGAGAATCTGGAGCAAAAGACATATCAGATCTTCGCAAATTATTAGGTAAAGAGAAATTCATAAGTTATTTAAAAGAAAAATTATTATGGCTAAAAAGTAGGTGGTTGAATTAAACACAGCTTGTAAAGCGATATTCAAAGACGGTCATACAGAAGAATTTAGTTCTGTAGAAGAAGCATCTGAAAAGACAGGTATTACCGTCAATTCTATAAAGATAAGAGCAAATCGAAAAGGTGCAGGTGGTAAAGATAAAACACAGTTTGAATGGTTAGATGAACATACAAGAAGACATTATCAAGCTAAAAAGTCTAAGAACAAAGGTAGTACCTTTGAGTCTGAAATTGTTCATAAACTTCAAGATATAGGTTATCCAGGTTGTATAAGAGCAGCTGGAGAATCTAGGTCTACTGATAATAATAAGATTGATATTATAGACATGGAAGATGAACTTCCTGTAAATATTCAGTGTAAATATACAATGAATACTCCATCTTATTTTAGAATATCAGAAGAATGTTCAGATAAATCTAAACCATTTTGTCTTTTATGGAAAAAAGCTCCAGAACCAGGAAGTATAAGTAAAGGTGCTGTTGCTATAATTCCACTTGACTATTTTTACGAATTAATTAAGAAATGAATACATATATTTGTCCTGTGGATGATTTGAGTCAAGATCGTCCGACTATCAAATATGTAATAGCTAATTCTTTAGCTGAAGCTGAAGAAAAATTCGAAGAACTTTTCAGAGAAGATTATGATTTTGGTAATGTTTCTAGTTGGAGAGAACTTCGAGAAGAATTAAATAAACAAGATTTTAGTATTGGAGATATATACAATGGAGACGAATTTTCTTTCAACCCTTCCTGAGTTAATAATCGAGGAAAAAAATAGAAAAGTCATAAACTCAGATGATTTTTTAATAGGTTTTATTCTTACGGATAATCCTAAAGGATTGTTATTTTATAATCCTCTAAGTGAACAATACGAATTTCACGATAACGATGGCAGATCTGATAATTCTTTTGATGATTACGATGACTTAATAGCCTTCGTTAAAACAAATTTTCCAAATATTAGAATGTATAAATATGAATAAACTACGAATAGGATTAGATATTGATGATACTATCGCTGGATTTTCACAAGGATATATTGAAAGATTTGGAAAGTTTCCAAAAGTTGATTGGGCAATTACAAGAAATGTAAATAATATTCTTATTAAAGAACGTGAGTTCTGGTTAGGATTGCCTCTTTTAAGAAAACCCGATTTTGAGCCAAGACTTTATTGTAGTTGTAGAATTAACAATAAACGATGGACAAAACAATATCTCAATGATAGAGGTTTGCCTAAAAGCCCATTATATCAAATTCCTGGTTATCACTTAAGTAAGGCTGAAACAATTCGTGGAAAAGTTGATGTATTCATTGATGATTCCGTTAGAATTTTTGAAGACTTAAATAAGAAAGGAATCCCCTGTCTTTTAATTGATTCTGTTCAAAATAAGAATTATGAAACACCTTATCGCATATATTCTTTAAAGTATGCAGAAATTGAAGGTGTTTATAATAAATTATTAACTGATAAGAATTTAGAATGAATTTAAACGATATTAAAATAACCCCATTACTTGATACTCTTCGTCTGCAAAAAATTTCGGACGAAGAGTATTTTAGTGAGGTATATAAAGACTATATAAGTAATTCAAGGCTTGGCTTTATAGATCCTACAAATGGAGGTTCCCCACAAAAATTCTTGGATGGATTTGCATCTAATAGAATATTTAGTGACAGTTTAACTTTGGGAACAGTTGTTCATGAACAAATTCTTCAACCTGATTTATTTGATATTTGTCCAGATTTAGACAGACCTACTGCGAAAGTAGGTTTTGTAGCAGACGAAATTGCTAAGATTACAAAATCGGATGATGTATCAAATTTTACAAAAGAAGAATTTTTACAAGCCTGTTTAACTGTGGATTATTATAAAGGTAATCCGACAAATGAAAAACGCAAAGAAATACTTCCTAAAATTAAGAATTATCTAATAAAGTTGAATCAATTCTTACAATATGATGATAGAAAGGTATCTACTTTCTTGGATTCAAAAACGTTAGATAAAGCTAAAAATTGTATTTCTGCTTTACAAAATAATAAAAAAGTCCAAGAGTTACTTCATCCTAAAGGATTACTTGAAGATCCGATTTCTGAATGTGAGCAAGCTATTTTACTTGATGTTAGGGTAGAAGCTGAAGGACTTGAACCTTTTACAGTAAGATTAAAATCTAAAATTGATAATTATACTATTGATAAAGAATCAAATCTAATTACTGTAAATGATGTTAAAACAATTGGAAGAACACTCGACAATTGCGATGACCAAATTATGAAATATCATTACTATAGAGAAATGTATATGTATTGTTACTTACTTTCTTTATGTGCTAAGAAGTTTTATAATTTAGAAAAATGTAGTGTTAAAAGTAATTTCTTATGGGTTTCAACTATTCCAAATTATTATACAAAAGTAACTCCTATGACAAGAGAGTTATTTAAAATTGGAGCAAAGGAATTCAAAGATTTACTAAGAAGAGCTGCTATTACTTTATTTTATAAAGATGCTATAAAGGCAGAAACTTTCATAAATAGTGGTTTATGAGCAGTGATTTAGAAATTGAGGATTGGTATTCGTATAAACAATTATTACAAATCTATCATAAATTCTTTTCATTAGGATTTTTAGATACTGATTTTAAAACCAAAATGGCTTTAATTTCATTAATTTGTTATACGACACATAAATTAAAATCCAAAAAACCAGATATTACGCATTACCAAATCATTCAAAAATTGGCTGTAGGTAAAGGTATTCCAGACAGATATTTAAAGGCTCTGGCGGTCGTTTGCGATGAATTTGGTTATGGATGTACGGAATTTCCAACTTTTGATTTAAATGAAAAAGAAATCTTAAATACCATTAAAGATATTTTTGATAAATTTGTTCCATTTTAACAAAAATTAATATTTAAAATATTTGGAAATTTCAGAAAGCAGATGTATATTTGTATCAGCTTTTCGGGAAAAGAAAAGTTGAAAAAATCAAAAATTTATATTAAAATATTTGTTAGTATAAAAATTAATATATATATTTGATTTAGAATTTTTAGATCATGTTAATAAGAATAAATGTTTAATAAAAAAGTAAAATTATGGCAGAGAAAATTTTAAATTTTGAGAAAGTAGAGTTTACAGCAGCTAATCTTGACGAGGCTAAGTCATTCGCACCATTTGGTATTCAGGGAAACGCAACACAGGCATATAAGAAGTGGCTTTCAGAGCAGACTGGTATTGTAACAGAGTCAGCTAAGAAGCAGTTCTTCCTTGATTATCTTAAGAAGAAAACTAAGAATGTTGAGGGTTCTGGTTATATCATTGTAGAGGAGTCTGCAATTGTTGACAAGCGTGAACGTCCTTACAAGAAAATTAACGTAAAGAACGAGAACGGTAAGCGTGAGTGGGTAACTAACTTCGACATCGTTGGTAAGGCATCTGGTAAGGTTTATGCTACTGTTACACTTGACGACGCAAAGAAATTCGCTAAGGTTACAGTTAAGAACGATGGTGAAAACAACGAAGCAGAGAAGGAAATCCGCGTTAAGAAAGCTGATGCTGATAAGGTAGCTAAGAAACTCTTCACTGATGGTGTAATCAAGGAAGATGTTGTTATTCTTTACAAGAAAGTAACACGTAATCCAGAGCAGGCTATTGCTGCTGTTTATGAGTATACTCCTTCTAAGAATACAAGACCTGGTAAGTATATCGCTTTTGGTATCAAGGCTTAATCTTTTTTAATATAATAGGCGATGTTGAGAAATCAGCATCGCCTATTTTTTTATTACAACACGAAAGTGAAACTAACGGCGGATGCGTCAAATAAACACAATTACTAAAAATGTTACATTTATTCCCGTAAAAGGAACTGACTTTTATAATGATTTCTTTGATAAAGAAGGAAATGTAGAGGTTGAAAGTGTAATAGAATCAATCTATTGTAACTCCATCTTACGTTCTACAAGCGGAAAAACCGATGTTATTAAAAAGAGATTTTTAAAAGGAGTTACAGATGGATTAATTAGGTTTAAATTTGATGATGATAGCAAGTTTAAATTTTTCGGAATACAGGAATGTAAAAGGTCAATTAAACGAAATTCGGCAGCATATAAGTATCAAATAAATCAGGCTTTACTTTATTTTGTACAAATGATGCAAGAAAATTGTAAAGTTTTGATTATCAATTCTGTGAATTATTTCGATTATATTTTAATTGATGAAAACATAGACATCATTAATAAATTTAAACAAGATTTAAAAGATTTATTAAAATTAGAATCTCCAAGTAAAGCGTGTAAAAAGTGTAACTTTATAAATTTACATGATTTAAACATTCATACTTGTGATGTACCTAATAAAGTTGAGATAGATAAAATAATGTTAAATATTTATAGAAACTGCATATGAACACACTTGAAAAAATTTATAATAAAGCAATGAAGCAATTTGGTATTTTATCTCTTAAAGAAACACAAAGTATTGTAAAGAAGAAGTTTGGAAATGTTGCTAATGAAATTCCAGATGAACAACTTTATAAAGTATCTACCAAGTTTACTTGGATTACAGACTTAAGTTTCATTGATAATATTACTAACCTTATCCGTCACAATATTTATGAATATGTTGGACTTAAGTATGGTATTATAAATAAGAACTACAAACTTGATTTTGTCGATGAAAGTGGTGCTTATTTAATTTCACCAGAAGATTATATAAAGGCAACATCAAAGACTATCTCATTTGGTGGAGAAGATTATACATTTAATTACTGTGTACCTGAAGGTGAGGTTTTCTAATTGATTACTATGGAATTAAAACTTGAAGAATTACTAAAGGGTAAAGCAACTCGAATTAAGGAAAATGACTTTTTTCCAACTGCAGCTTATGTAGAACCATTTATAGAAAGAATGTCTAAATTCACTTCTGATTTTAGAATTGAGGCAAAACTCCCAGATCAAATTACTAAGACTTCTAATGGAGATATTAATTATGATGATATTACCTATAATCGTGTTTGGATTCAAGCAGTGATGCCTGAAGAATATGCTTTTGACAATCACGATGAAGTTGTTGGTATGGTATATGGTTTAGATTGTCGCAAACCAATTGTAAAGTTATACAGAGGTGGTCTTAATAGAGCTTGTACTAATCTTTGTGTATTCGATCCTTCTTTTCTACATATTCAAGAAATTGAAGCAGAAAAGCCATTTAATTATAAACCTATTCGTCAAATGATGGAGCAAACTTGTGACCTTAAAGCATGGCTTAATAAACTTCACACTACTTCATTTGCTACTGATTATGTTTCAATAAATGAATCACTTGGCGAGTGGATTCGTAATTCTATTGCTCTATCTTACGATAACGGATTTGGAAAAGTTAAATTAAGTGCGACAAATATAATTGATACATATAAAGATCTTTTTGAGAAAAAAGATTCGCCTTATTATGTCGGTGAAGGAAACGATACTACAATGTTTAATGTATATAATGCATTTACCCAACAAATCACTGACGATAAACGAGATATTATGAATAAAGTAGAGAAAACTTTACTTATTAAAGATATTCTTGGTTCCTTCTAAAATAATTTGTTTAAGTGAGAATTAATGTGTATATTAGTTTTCACTTAAATATAAAAAATAATGGATATAAAAGTAATTAACAAATGCGGTATTTTAGAAGATTTCGATCCACAGAGAATTGCAACTGCAATTCGAAAGAGTGCTAGTCGAGTGTTTGTGGATCTTACTGATGACGATTGTAAAAAAGTATCAGATTACGTATATTCTACTTTAACTGAGAATGTTCCAGTTAAAACACTTCATAATATAGTAGAATGTGCATTAGATCATTGTGGTTTTAATTCAGTTGCAGAATCTTATCGTAGTTATCGTAACTATAAAACTGATATTAAAGAAATTTGGGAAGCGGTAATTAATAAAGAAATAGAATTAGATTCTCAACCAGATCATTCTAATGCTAATTGTAATTCACAGTTAGTATCTACTAAAGGTATTCTTACTTATGGTGAGTTCCTTAAAGAATCTTATATGAGATTCTTCTTAACACCAGAAGAAAGAAAAGCTGTAAATGAAGGATTTATTTACCCACATGATATGAAAGACCGATATAGAACATATAATTGTTGTTTATTAAATGTTGGTCGTATTATGAAAGGTGGATTTACTCTTGAAAATATGCCTTATACAGAACCAGGCAGTGTAGCTGCTGCGATAGCAGTTGCATCTGATATTATAAGCGTTACTGCAGGAAATCAATATGGTGGTCTTACTTGGCCTCAAGTTGATGAGGATTTATCTTATTACTGTCAAAAATCATATAATTTTTATATTAAAGAATATAGTAATATTATAGGAGATGCTGGTTGTGGTGTAGACCCTCGTAAAGCAGATGACTATGCTTATAAAAAAGTAAAGAGAGAAATACAGCAAGGTTATCAAGGTATCGAACATACATTTAACAGTGTTTCATCTTGTAGAGGTGATTTTCCATTTATTAGTTTTAGTTTTGGTAACGGAACTGACAGATGGTCTAAACTTGTAAGTCAAACTATTCTTGAAACAAGAATGGGTGGTCAAGGTAAACCTGGTGGTAAAACACCTGTATTATTCCCTAAACTTATCTTTACTTATAGAGATGAGATACACGGAAAAGGTGGTATATCTGAAGATTTATTTGATTTAGCTGCTAAATGTTCTAAAGATACAATGTATCCTGATTTCTTAAGTCTTGATGCTGGTTATGTTGGTAATATGTATAAGAAGACAGGCAAGATTATAACCATGATGGGTTGTAGAGCGTGTCTATCTCCTGATTATAATGAAGATGGAGAACTTCTTATAAACAGATGTAATATGGGAGTTATTTCTCTCAATTTACCTATGTTCTATCAAAAGGCTAAATTAGAAAACAAAACTTTTTATGAAGTATTTGATTATTACTTTGAATTAGCAAGACAAATTAATCTTAGAACTATTGAATATCTGAAAAGAAAACTTAAAGGAGCAAGTAGTCCACTTGCATTTATGGAAGGTGGATTTGATGATGGTTATGTTGGACCAAATGATTCTGTAGCTCCAATTCTTAAACATTCAACTATAAGTTTCGGTTATGGTGGTCTTAGTGAATTACAAACTTTATATAATAAGGATCATAACATTGAAACTCATTACTATGAAGATTGTAATTTTGCTAAAGAAGTAATGACTTATTTTAATGATAAAGTAGAAGAAATTAAGAAATCTGACAATGTACTTTATGCAATTTATGGAACTCCAGGTGAATCTTGGCTTCCACGTGCTTGTGATCAATTTGTTGAAATGTATGGACAAATTGAAGGAGTAACAGAAAAAGGTTTCTTCTCTAATTCATTCCATATTAACGTTGATGAAGACGTAACACCTATTGAGAAGATTAATTTTGAAAATCAATTCTTCCCATTATCTAAAGGTGGTTCAATTTGTCACGTTAAAATTCCTTCTATTTCTGATGAAATGTTAGAAGGTGTTAAAGCCATTATTCGTCATGCTATGAAAATTGGTAACTATCAATCTGTAAATCACGCAGCTAATAGATGTACTGATTGCGGACACCATTGGATTGGTGATGATAGTATGCCTTATGAACAGAACTATAGATGTCCTGTTTGTGGTAGTATGAACACTGTCGGAATTCGTAGAATGAATGGTTATCTTGGATATTCTAAAACAATACTCGGAGTTAATAAATTTAACAAAGGTAAAATTAAAGAATTTAAACTAAGAAAAAATCTATAATGAAAAAATATACAGTAAGATTTTTGGTACAAGCTAAAATATTAGATTGTATAACAGCAGAAGTAGAAACAGAATCTGAAGATGAAATTTTAGACGAATTAAAGGATGGTAACTATAAAATATTGGATAGTTATGACTCTGATTATTCTTCAGATCCTGAATCAATTACTAGTTTTGAATTTTTAAGCGACATTAAGTAATGGATAAAAGAGAATTTTTATATAATAGACTTGGTTGGAATTACGAAGACGCCATTTCTACATGGGAAATTTATAAATGGTTTCTAGACTATTGTGATTTAACTATGATTAATTTCGATGAAGAAGATTTTGAAAACGAAATTATTTATAATCTTAATGATCTAGAACAAATAATTGGAGAAATTATTTGTGAATATTTTGAAGATGGTAATGCGTTTGATGATAAACTAGTAGATAATGATTTCTATGAAGATTTAGATTGTCATTATTTTATTACACTTTATTCTCCAAACGTTATTAAAATAGATTTTTCAGAATTATTTAGCGAAGTAATAGACTTTGCTGGATCATATAATATAGAAGTTCCAAAAATTAAAGAGAATGGAAAAGTACTTTTAAGTATTTTAGATAAGTTAAATCAGAAATATCCTTTTAAATTTACACATCCTTAATAATATGAAAAAGTACAATAAACCTACAATGAAAGTACATACTTGTGCTTTATCAAATGAAGTATTAAGATGCTGTTGCTGTGGAAGTGGATGTTGTGGTGGACGTTATGGAAGAGCAAAAGCAATAGATTCTGATTTCGAGGATACAAACTTGATTAATAATGAGTAACAATAATAAAAATCTAATTAAAGGTGGTATTGCTTTTTTAGGTATATTTCTAATTCTAATTGGAACTATGTTTGAATTGCCTGCAATAAAATGGAGTTTAATTGGAGTTGGAGTTTTAGCAAATTTATGGTTTGGCTATCATGTATTTACTGATAATCCTACTAAAGACGATCCTACTGCAAGTAAAGAATCTTAAAAATGATTATACATATTTACGATGATGATTTATTAAATGGAGATGGCATCCGTGAAGTGGTTTTCCTTCAGGGGTGCCATCATCATTGTAAAGGATGTTTTAATTCTGAGACTTGGGAATTTAAAGTTCCAAGTTTTGATGACGAACTCAAAGATGCAGAAAAATTAATGCATCTTGAGAATAAACTAAAGGAAGATTACATTGCTGGAGTTACAATAAGTGGAGGTGATCCATTAGCTCCAGAAAATGTAAAACAAACTAGCTTAATTGTTGATCTTGCTAAAAAATATAATAAAACTGTATGGATATATACAGGATATTTATATGAGGATTTAATAAATAAATATTATATTTTATTAAGTAATGTTGATGTATTATGTGATGGTCCTTTTATAGAAGAATTAAAATCTCCTAATAAACCTTGGGTTGGAAGTTCCAATCAAAGAGTGATAGATGTTCAAAAATCAATAAAACAAGGTACTGTAGTATTAAAATGAAAGAAGAGTCTTTATCAAAAGAGTTAGATCGTAAAAGAACTGAACTTTCCGATTATTTTAAAAGTTTAGATCTTGAAGATAGAACTATGATCTATAAGAAAGCACGAGAACTTTATGAAACTGAAGAACTTCAAGAAGCTTTTGTTAAAGGATATGAATATTCTTCAGAACAACCTTCTGCTCGTGTAATTCATACAGTAGCAATGTATGTATTTGATTATATTAAGAGTAAAGCAAATTACATCAATATAATTAAAAAGATATATCAGTTATATAGAGAATATTTACCAACTTTGAAGAAAGATGAAAAATAAATACGGAACTTGTTGTTGCTGTGGCAAACCTCTTACAAAAGAGGATAAGTTTTATTATGATTTAGATAGTTATTGTATTGATTGTGCAATACGTGACGGAATTAGAATTTCAAAAGATTAAATTATGAAACATATTATTATTGTTGATTGTCAAGAGGATTTTTGCAATCCAGAAGGTGCACTTTATGTAAAAGGTGCTGAAGTAGCAGTTGAGAACATTAAAAAGTATCTTGAATCATTAAAAGATGAAAAGGATACTGTAAATGTTATATTTACAGTGGATTGGCATCCTCTTACTCATTGTTCTTTTAAAGAGAATGGTGGTCAGTGGCCTGTTCATTGTGTTAAATATACAAAAGGTTCTAATATTGTAGAACCTTTGATAAAAGCAGCATATTCAATACAGAAATATCCTGAAATCATCAAGAAGGGTTCTGATGAAAACAAGGAAGAATATGGAGCATTTGCACACTTTATCAATGAATTTTTATCTAATGGTGAAGTTGAATTCAAAGTAAACGGTGATAATTTTGATTATATAAGTTTCTATAGAGAAGACGATGAATTTATCATTTGTGGTGTAGCAGGTGATTATTGTGTTTATGAAACATATAAGAATCTTAAATGTATTGGTATGAATATAACTCCATATTATGATGGTATCGCTTTCATTGGTGAGAAATTTGATTTTGAAAAGCAATTTGAACTTGAATCTGAAGAATAATGAAAAATCAACCTTGTTATGATATAGAAGGCAATCCAATAGGATGGCTTTCTCGTTCTGTTTGTGTAGTAACTCTTATTGTTGCTAAAGTAAAAGGTAAATACTATGTTCTTGCATCACAAAGAGGTAAAGGAACTCCAGATCCAGAATTTGTTGGATCTTGGAACTTATGTTGTGGTTATCTTGATTATAATGAAACATTAAGACACGCTGCAACTCGTGAATTATTTGAAGAAACAGGTGTTATTGTTAAACCTGATAATTTAGTATTTTATAAAATCAATGATGATCCTTTTGGCGATAAACGTCAAAATATAACATTTAGATATTTCTATTTGTTAAAACGTGATTATCTTCCTACTACAACTAATTCTTATAGTGAAACAGATGAAGTTGAAAAAATTGAATGGATTCCTATTGAAAAGATTAATAACTTTAAATGGGCATTTAATCATAAGGAATTGGTTAATGAAATGCTAGATTATTATATATTTAAAAATAATCTTTCTTTATGGCAACGCATAAGTACAAAGGTAAAGAATATGAAATCCAAACTGGTAAAAAAGGTGGTCAGTTCTTTGTAGATGATGAAGGCAAAAAGCATTATCTAAAATCAGCTACACCTACAGTTAAAAAGAAAAAGAAGTCTACAGAAGCTATTAAAAAAGAAGAAGAATTTAAGGACTTCTTAAAAAGATACATTTGTTATTATAGGAAAGTAGATGATAATGGAGAAATAATTGATGATTTCAAAGAATGGACTGATGCTAATTCGTATGATGAAGCACAAAGACATTTTGAAAATGAATATCGTCATGATCCAAGTATTAAAATCGACTTAATAATGAGAGAATGAATACATTCGCTTGTATACTATTTATTATGTTAATAATCGGATTCCTTGGGTTCGGTTATTATTTAATTGATAAATCAAATGAAAATTTACCTAATTCATAATTTTGATGATATTCCATCTGAAGTACTTGAATATGAACCTATCATTATTAATGAGGGTAATTTCAAGGAAAAGAAAGATGCATATAAAATTAAAGGTAGATTTGCTGCAAGAAAAACTCCTTTTATTGGTATTATCGATGATGATAATAACCTAATAAAAGGATTTTATTCTGAAGCTAGTAGTAATGTTTTTAAAGATTTCTTAGAATATGAGAAACAGAAATGAGAAAATCCCAGGAATTACAAGCCTTCCGAAAAACATTTATGAACTTCTTAAACTTAAACTAACACCTGAAAACGAACTTGAAAATTTAGTTAAAGATCCAAAATTAATTGAAGGAATTAAAAATTCTAAATCTGGTTGGATTAAGATTAAGAAAATTTCTAATAATATTGGATATTTATTTACAAATGAATCAGTATCTGGTTGGTTTGCAATATTAACAAAAGGAATGTCTTTACACTTGGGAGATGATTCACAGTTCTATTATACTTCTAACATTGTAGATATAGATTGGGATAAGAAACTATTTTTAACATTAAATTCTATTTATTCATTTGAAATAACAGAATATGATGCTAAAGATATGATAGATGCTATTGAAGAACTATTCTCATCAAACGAAAATGCTGAAAGTTAATATAATTAATAAATCTAATTACGATCTTCCTAAATATGCTACTCCACAAAGTGCAGGTATGGATCTTCGTGCAAACATTGAAGAAGATTTAATATTATTTCCTCGTGAAAGAAAACTTGTTTCTACAGGATTATATATACAACTTCCTGTTGGTTATGAAGCACAAATAAGACCTCGTAGTGGACTTGCACTAAAATATGGAATTACTGTACTTAATTCTCCTGGCACTATAGACGCTGATTATCGTGGAGAAATCATGGTATTGCTTATTAATCAAGGTGATGCTGCTTATACAATAGTTCCTGGAGAGCGTATTGCCCAAATGGTCATTGCTAAGCATGAACAAGTCGAATGGATTATTGCTGGAAGTTTAGATGAAACAGAACGTGGTGAAGGTGGATTTGGACACACTAAAAAGGATTAAATATGGAAGAAATAAAGTTATGGGCAATTAGAGCTAAAGCACCAGTTGCAAGTGATGCAAGTTTACTTTTCGGTGCATATTCTAAAACTAATCCTGAAAAATCAGATTGGTTCAATGGTGATATAATAGAGGAAATCTGTTGTGATTTATATGATAGTTTTGGAAATTTAGTAGAAGATATATACGAGGACGAAGATGAGGACGATAGATTCGATATATTTATGCAAGATGTTTCATTTGAAATATATCCCGCAGAGGATGAAAGTGGAATGTCCGAAATAATCTATGATGAAAGGTCTGAAGAGGATTAAAAAGTATATTCATTTTGGATACTTATATTTAAAATATAGAGGATTCAAAAAGAATAAACAAAGAATGTCACGATGTGAAGCTATGATTAAATCGTTTCTTTCACATAGTGACGTTCTGTTTAAATCTCAATATCATATAAAACTCCCACGTGGTATTAGAAAAACTAACAATGCTTATATAGATTTTATGGTTTTTAAAGATAATAAGAGAATTGCAATTGAATATAATGGTGAACAACATTATAAATTCTCTAATTATTTTCATAAAACATATGACAAGTATTTAGAACAGCGTAAACGTGATATTGCTGTTATGGATTGGTGTAATAAACGTAATATTACGTTTTTAGAAATACCTTATACTTGGACAGATGACGAAATTATTTCTAAAATTAAAGAAGTCATTGAATGAATACACTTATTACTAAAGACGCTAAAGGTAAAATTAGAGTTGCTGAATTTGAAAAAACCCTATTGGATGATGGAAGTTATTTAATTACAAGAGTAACATATCAATATGGAGGAAAACGAACTCAGCAACCAGACATTATAATTTCTGAAGGAAAAGCTAAGAGAACTGTTAGTGAACAGGCTGAACTTAAATTTAATTCTTTAATTAAAGAAAAACTTGATAAAGGATATAAACCAATTGATAATCCTATTGATACTTATACTTCTGAAGAATTAAATAGTATAGTAGGAGAAATTGTAACTGACTCTAACGGTTTTGCTAAACATATGTTAGCTAAACAAGCTGATAAAGTTTCCGATAGAACAATTAATAAACCTGAATTTTGGTATGCTAGTCGTAAAATAGATGGTGTACGTTGTTCATTCTATTGGAAAGACGGAGAAATTCATACAGCATCTCGTGGAGGTGGTCATTATGATTATTCTACTTATCAATTAAGAACTAATCCAGAATTTATTGAGTTCTTTAAAAATAATCCAAATATTATACTTGATGGAGAACTTTACAAACATGGAAAATCTTTACAACAAATTTCGGGAGCTGCACGAATGGAGAAAACTGCTGATGGTTGCGACTGGCTCGAATATTACATTTATGATGTCATGGAACCAAAACCTTTCTCCGAGCGACTTCAAACACTCAATAGAATCAGCCTCGAACTCAATTTGGGATTTGATCCAAACAGGGTCTGGTCCGATAACGATTTACGCGTACAAATGGTTCCGCAAGAAAAGGTTTCTGGCAAAGAGAATATTATCGCGCTCCATGATAAATATGTTGCAGAAGGTTGGGAAGGATGTGTTGTTCGAGATCCTAAAGGATTATATAAGAATGGTGGACGTGGATCTGAAATGATTAAGTTCAAAATGTATCAAGATGCAGAGTTTGAAATCACAGGTATATCTGAAGGACTTAGAGATGAAGATATGTGTTTTACATTAAAAACTGCTGATGGAATTGAATTTAAAGCTAAGCCAATGGGTTCTCGTGAACTTAAAGACCAATATCGTAAAGACCTCGATGAACTTATAGGTAAAATGGCTACTGTTAAATTCTTCTATTATAGTGATGATGGAACACCATTACAACCTGTATTAAAAGCAATTAGAGACTATGAGTAAATATCAAGTTGAAGTACATCATATAATACATAGTTATGATTACTATGAAATAGAAGCAGAATCTCCAAAAGAAGCTCGTGATAAAGTAAATGACGGTGATGGTGAATATATGTTTTCAAATACAGAACCAGATTGGGGAGACGCCACAGAAGCGTATGTTACAGGTGTTTTTAATGAAGAAGGAGACCAAGTTTTATGATCGATGAAATTGAATTTTTAAAGCCTTATAAAGAACGTCTTTCTAATTTGAGAGAAGATCTTAAAAAAGAAGTCCAACAACTAATAGATGAAAAGAAAATAAATTATGAACAAGCTATTAGAATATTTGAAGATTCCAAACTATTTGAAATAGAAGGTTTTATAATGACTAATAGAATTTTTGATGTATACACTGATTACATTAGTGGGTCTTGGGTTAATAGATGTGAAACAATTTATTTTTCACAAATTAGTGATTGGATAAATGAAGATTATGAAGGTTGTATAACAGAAATATGTAAAGAAAAAGGTGTTACTAAAGAAGATCTTCAGAAAGAAATATATGACACAATCATAAGTGATAATATTATTGGATTTATATACGATTGGTAAAATTATGAAATATCAAATTTTATTTAATGCTACTGATAAAGTAATAAACCTTATGACCGCTACAGTTGATGCTGATTCTGTAAGAGAAGCAGAAAGTAAATTTTATTGTGGCGATTACTATAATGAAAGAATAATAAAGGAAGTAGATAGGGAACCAGAAGATGAAGATGATCTTATTTCTATAACTGATTGTAGAGGTAAAACTGTTGAAATGTAATTTTATTTACAATGGAACTAAAAGAAATAAATGAAATTACAACTAAGGCTATTGAAACTTATGGTCAAGAACCTCAAATTTGGATGACTATAGAAGAAATGTCTGAATTAGGTAATGCTCTTGCTAAATATCGTAGAGATAGAGTAACCAAATCAGATATTTGTGAAGAAATAGCTGATGTTTTAATCATGTGTATTCAAATGTCTAAAATATTTGGAGAAGATTGTGTTAAACAAATGTTTGAAGACAAATTAATAAGATTAAAAGAAAGACTCGGTTATGTATAAATATTTATTTATAATTGAAATCTATCCAGATGATTATATCGATATAGATCGTTACGCTTTAGCTCTTGACTTGAATCCTAATGCTAATTGGGCACTTGAAGATGAAGCTCAAACTAAAGTTGAAGAAAACAAATCTTTATTTGAAAAATTACGTAAAGATTATGTTGCTAAACATTGGGAAGATTATAGAGAATATGCTATAGAAAATAAATTCTTTAATAATACATTAATAAATGATTTTATTAAAACAATATCTGTTTATGCAACTCTCGTAAATCCTAATGATAACGAAATGATAGATACTTATAATAATTTACCTCAAATTGAAGTTTAATGGAAGAGCATTTATTCTTAATCGAAGTTTATTCTGATGATAGAGAAGTTGATTCTTATGCACTAAAAACAAATTTAACATTAAATTCTAAAAATCCAGAAGAGGAAGTTGAGGATTTAATTTTAAGTAGTGATGTTTGGTATAGATTATATGATCTATATGTAGGTAGTTGGGGATCTGATAATTTAGCTGAAGGATGTTCTGAAGATGATGATTTTCCTGAATATGACAAAGAATGGGAAGCTTTGATTGGACCTCATGCGACTTTAGTTGATAAGAACGATAAAGCAATGGTAGATTATTTAAACAAACTAACACAAATTAAGTTATAATTATGTTATACGAAGTAAGTGTAGAAACAAGAGGTGAATGGGTAGAGAAAACTAGCTATTTAGTAGAAGCTGAAAGTGAAGAAGAAGCTTTGGATAAATACTATAACGGAGATGTAGATGAAACAGATAGCCACCGTGACGAGTGGGAAAATTGGACATCTGAACCTGACGTTGTAGCGTGTGAAAACGAATAATGAAACCATTTAAAATAACTCAGTCTATTACTAATAAAGATGATATATCTATTAAAAATTATTTTAGAGATATATCTAAAATACCTTTATTAACGAAAGAAGAAGAGTTAGAATTAGGTTATATAATTCAAAATAACCTTAAGAAATTAAATAATTCAGAAGAATTATCTTTACAAGAAAAACGATTAACTGAAATAGAAATTAATAAAGCAGTTAATAAACTTGTAAGTGCTAATTTAAAATTTGTTATTTCTGTAGCAAAACAGTATTGTAATCAAGGTTTACCTTTCATTGATTTAGTAAATGAAGGTAATCTTGGTATGATACAAGCAGCTAAAAAGTTCGATCCTAATAAAGGATATAAATTTATAAGTTATGCAGTATGGTGGATTAGACAATTCATAATGCAAGCGATAGCTTTAAAAAGTAGAACTATTAAAACACCTGTAAATCAATCTGCTTCTTTATCTAAACTTAATAACGCAGTTAATAAGTTCGAACAATTAAATGGAATTAAACCTTCTTATGAAGAATTATCTAAATTAACAGGAATATCGGTTGAAAAAATAAACAAGATTTATAGTTATAATTCAAGCTGTATTTCTGTTGATACTCCATTTACTACAGAAGAAGACTCTGGTTGTTTACTTGATGTTGTTAGAAATCCAAATTGTGAAGATTCTGATAAAAATCTAATGGATTCTTCTTTAAAACAAGATATAAATAGAGTTTTAGATAAGTTATCTCCTCGCGAAAAAGTAATATTACAAATGTTTTTCGGAATAGATTGTGATGCAATGCAGTTAGATCAAATAGCTCCTAAGTTCGGAGTTACATCAGAGAGAATAAGACAGATTAAAGATAAAGCAATAGAACAGATTATTGTAAAATATAAATCTATCTTAAAAACATATATTATATGAGTGATAATGTAAATCATCCTTCACATTATGCATCTGGTAGTATTGAATGTATTGATGCTATGATTGCTGCATATGGTTTAAAAGCAGTAATGGATTTTTGTAAATGTAATGCTTTTAAATATCAATGGAGATTTGAAAATAAAAACGGAGAAGAAGATCTCAAGAAAGCTCAATGGTATCAAAATAAATATATTGAACTTAAACATATTGAACTTAAAGAAACTGCGTTGAAATGATATTAGAAGTATACGATTTAGAATGTTTAGCTAATGTTTTTACGTATACAGGTTATGCTCCAAAAACTAAAGAATGGTTTCAATTTGTAATTTGTAATTGGCGAAATGACTATGATAAATTAATTGAGCATTTAAAAAGAGACAAACTTATTATGGTAGGATTTAATAACGAGAGTTATGATTATCCATTATTACATCATGTGATTAAACATTATGACGAATACAAAAAATTAAGTGGAAATATTGTTGCTCAAAAATTATATAATAAATCTCAAGAAATAATAAATCAACAATTCAGTGCAATTGCTGATAAGAATAAATTTATTCCTCAAATTGATTTGTTTAGAATATGGCATTATAATAATGCTGCACGTTCTACCTCATTGAAGGATCTTGAGATTTGTATGAGAATGGAAAATGTGGAAGAAATGCCTATACACCATACTCATTGGTGTAAACCAGGTGACGAAATATGTATTTTGGATTACAATAAAAACGATGTTTGGGCAACTTATTTATTTTTAAATGTAACTTTAGGTCGAACTGATTATTCAATCTATAAAGGAAAGAATAAAATTGAACTTAGAGAGAAAATTAATAAAAAATTCAATGTTAATGTTATAAACATGGGTGACGTTCCTATGGGAGAGGAATTAATGCTTACTTTGTATTCAAGAAAAGTAGGTATTCCAAAGTACGTTATCAAACAACGTGGAGGAACTCACCGTTCTACAATAAACTTAAAAGATTGTATTCCATATTGGTGTAAAATTGAATCTCCAGAGTTTAAAAACTTTTTAAATCAAATTCAAAATAAAACAATTAGAGGAGTTAAAGGAGAATTTCAATATTCTGTAATATTCCATAATTATAAATTTGATTTTGGTCTTGGAGGAAGTCATGGATGTTGTGAACCTAAAGTATGGGAATCCAATAAAGATTGGGTAATTGTAGACTATGATGTTGGATTAAAGTGGTCCAACTAAAATGGAAATAAATTGCGGGGAGTCCCTTAGAGACTTAATCACGGCACTAAATAGTAATATATTAGGTAGCAGTAAAGTTAACGCTTTACGGATCGTAAAAGCATTAAGTATTGGGTAATCACATCAAAACGCAGCCAAGCTTCCAATTTTTGGAAGAAGGTTCAACGACTATCCTTTTTAGGAGTAGGGTACAACTGATAACTGTATCCGAAAAATTTCCAAAATTATTTGGATATAACCTTAATTTTAAAAGGTAAATTCGCAAATAATTTGTGATATAGTCTGAACTAATAGGGAAAACCTATTGACTTATATACAATCATTTATCTTAGTATATATAACACAATTACACTATATCCTAGTATAAGTAAATCTCTTAAATTATATCCTGAACATCTTGGTCCTGTATTCAATGAACAATATATAGGGTTTATTGATACTAGATTAAATGAAAAACATAAAGCAAAAGAATTAAGGGATAATGTTCTTATTGAAGGATATAAACTTATTCTTAATGGAACATACGGTAAAAGTAAGGAAGAAACTTCTTTCTTATACGATCCATTGTATACATTTAAAACAACAGTAGCAGGTCAATTATTTATTTGTATGTGGGCTGAACGTTGGGTTAAAGTTTGTCCACGATTAAAGTTCATACAAACAAATACTGATGGTCAAACTATTTATATTCCTCGTGAAGATATAGATAAGATACGTGCTGTAAACGAACAACTTACAGCAGAAACAGGTCTTACTATTGAAGAAGTTGTCTATAAAAAGATGATAGTGCGTGATGTGAATAATTACATCGGCGTTTATGAGGATAATGAAAAAGACCACGAACACATTAAGCTAAAAGGTGATTATGAAGTTGATAAAGAATTCCATAAAGACCCTTCTATGCGTATTGTGCCTTTTGCTGTTAAAAACTATTTTGTATATGGAATTCCTGTAGAAGAAACCATTAAAAATCATAAAAATATATTTGATTTCTGTCTAAGATTAAAAACTAATGCAAAAAGTACTCCTTATTTTAGACATCTTAACGAAAATTCTGAAATCGTAAATGATAAACTTGATAGAACAACTCGTTATTATGTTTCTAATAGAGGTGGAAACTTGTATAAAGATTTTGGAGATAGACAAACTGGTGTAAACGTAGGATTTTCAGTTACAATTTTTAATCAATATGTTGAAAAACCTTTCGAGGAATACGACATTGATTATAGATTTTATATTGTTGAAGCTAAAAAATTAATAACTTCAATAGAAACAAAACAATTAACTTTATTCGATTTATTTTAAATTATGGCAATTTTTAGTAATTCAAAACAAACTTTTGCAGAAAAATTTGAGAACATCAAGAGTGTATTCACAACAGCTTACGAACAGGCTAAGGCTCTTAAAGAGGAAATGACAGCTGAAGTAAATAGTAAGAAAATTGAAATTGAAGTACTTCAAAATGAGATTCAAAAGACTCAGCATACTATAGATGATGCTTCAAACTTCATGGAGAAAATTGAAGATTTCATTTAAAAATGCGTGCGATTAGTGTTTTAGAAGGAACGTATCCAAATGAATCAATAGATGAAGAGGAATTTGTTAAAAAACATTTATCTGTTGATGAAATTTTAGAAAGATGTAAAAAGATATTAACTCCGTTAGCTAAAAATGATGGAGATATAAAATATTTATTATCTGAAATATCTCATTGGGAGTACGCAGACTTAGAATTAATTGATTGGGATGAATAAAATAATAGGAACAGTTGTGGCAATTATACTATTAATAGTATTGATTGCTGCAACTCCAGCATGGCATAAACCTAAAACGATAGTTGTTAAATTCGCTAATACTAGAGATACAGTAGCGGTTATTAGAAACGTGAAATCTCTTATAGAAAGAAACGATAGTTTAATTTTAATTGATACTAAAGATAAAAAGAAAGTGTTTTATCCAAATGATTCTTACTTTTGGGTATACAAGTTTGATTAAATATGAAAACATTAAAAGATTATGCTGATTTTCTTTATAAAAATGGATATAAAGAGAATTTTGCACCATATACATTTTGTGATGATGAATTAGAGATAGTAGAATTTATAAAAAATAATTATCATATAAATTTATATGTTATAAAAACAGAAGAATTTTCTGATTATTTAGCTTCTCTTCCATTAGGAACGGAATATGAACTTAAATATGAAAATTATATTGTAAAATCAGCATTTATTGAATCTCCAATTTGTAATATACCTGACTTTCTAACTGGAGAGGTTGAAGGAATACAATTGGATTTAAAATCAAATGATTATAACAAACATACACTAGATTTGTTTGAATTATGTATTGGTTTTCAGAAAACAAATTTGCTTGAACATGAATTATTTATAATGTCACGTAGACAAGAACATTTAATTTGGGCAAAAGATAATTTGATTCCTGTTCTTGAAAAGCATGACTATTATATTACTTTCGATTCATATTTCGATGTTAAAAAAGAAAGATGTTCTTCTAATATGAGCATAGAATTTAAACATCCTAATAATGCAGAAGTTGTTTTTGAAATTGATTGTTTAACAGGTGAACCTATCATTTGGTCTAATATTAATTCAGGTACTTTTACTGATTTAGCTAATAAGATTTATGGCAAGAATAAAGAAGATGTATATAATATCTTATTAGAAGAAGTGTGGAAGAAAGATGACCTTAAATTTGGTTACATATATAATAATGATCCACATGAAACAATAGATACTTGGAGAGAAGTTTATTCTTTAATGGATTGTTTACATTATAAAGAAATACGTGATATAAACTTCGATATTATTCCTAAACGATATAATCATTTAGTTGAAGAATATAATAAATTATTAAATAAAGAAAAATGAAATTAGTAAAACAGTCTTACGAAATATTAGAACAAGAAATTCCTGTTCATAAGCTGGATGATTATTCAGGTTATCATTTCAGAGAACAATATCTTGAAAATATGTATAAGCATATTGAAAGATGTGGAAGAACTTGTTATAAATCTGAGAATAAAATAACACCAGATAGTTCTAAAAAGTTTGTAGATGGACTTATTAAGTCTAAGCATTTAAGTGTTCTTGAACATGGAACTATTTATTTGTATATTCCAGTAAATCCTTACGATTCCGATTTAGTTTATCATGTTAGAAACGAATATGTAGAAAATCCTTATTCTAAAGCTATATATGTTGGACTTGATGATGATGAACCACCTTATCGTGATATTTTAGGAAATCCTGCACACGGTGATATGCAATATGTTATTACTACTAATTTTAGAGTATTAGTAGAAAATGATTGGCTTGATGATTTGAAATATCTTTGTGAGCCAACTAAATATCATGAGTTAAGACATACTGTACTTCTTCATTCTTGTATCCATACTTATAAGGATTTAACAAGACATAGAAAAATGAGTTTCAGTATCGAAAGCACACGTTATTGTAACTATTCTAAAACTGATAAGTTTGGAGAAATGAAGTTTGTTCTTCCACCTTGGATTAAAGAAAAACCAACTTGTAATTGGGAACATCCTCAAAAGTTACATCAACCTCTTAGAAAAGAAGGAGAACCTCTAAATGATTTTGGAAGAGTTTGGTATGAACTTTGTATGGAAGATGTAGAAAGAAATTGGGATACAGACGAATTTAAGTTAATAACAAAATGGAATTCTGCTGATTTTTATTGTCATGGGTTAAAATGTGCGGAAGATAGTTATAATCTTCTTATAGAATTAGGTTGGCAACCTCAACAAGCAGCAGAAGTTCTTCCACAATCTACAGCTGCTGATGTAATTATGTCAGGATTTGATGAAGATTGGAAATTTGTATTTGATCTTAGATCTGATACTGCTTTAACAGGAAAGCCTCATCCTCTTGTAGAAGAAATTATGACTCCACTTCGTGATGAATTTAAAGCAAATAATTGGATATGATAGCATTAACTATAATTGTAATTTGTCTTTTAATAATTGTAATTGCATTAAGTAAAAGTGTAGATGATCTTAGAAATGATATAGATTTATTAGAACTAAAACTTAATGACAAGAGCACTGAACTCCTTAAACTAAAGAGTGATTTTTTTACACATTTAAAAGAATATGAAAATCACAAACATGAGTATAAGTTTAAAGATGGAATTTTATATATACAAAAACCAATTGAACAAGAATAATTATGGATATATTAGGACTAAGTATTTGCACAGCTTGTGTAATTTGTTTATTTGTTTGGGTATACTATTGTCATAAAAACGCTTAATTATGGATACACTTGATAAAATAAAGTGGATTTCACGACATCAAGAAATTAACCCACGATTATCCGAAATACACGAATTTGTTCCGACATATTCTGATCTTTGGTATGATCTTTTTTATGTTGAATGGAATGAACTATGTTTATATCCATATCTTGCATACCACGCTTTATGTCATTTAGAAGAAATAGAATCTGAAGAAGAGAAGAACAAAATATATGAATTGTTTGATAAGATCTATTTAGATGTTTGTAACGGATATTGGGGATTCTTTTATAAATAATATGAAAATAATAATTGATACAACACATAATCATGATATTATAGTAGAAGAACGCATAAATCCTTGTGAATCTTCATATACTATAGAATCTGATTCTGCTAAAATAACAATTGGTAGTGAAATTGATGTTAGAGAACTTGTAAAATCTCTAACATTTTTAATAAATAGATTTGATGAATAAGATGAAAATATTTTTGATTAACGTTTTATTTCTTATATTTGGAATATATTTTAGTATTATATCATTATTTATTATATTAGGTAAATGGTTATTACAATTTATTCCAGAATCATGGGAAATTCCAGAAGACGAACCTTGGAAAATTAATCTTAAATTAGCTGATTTTGTTGAAAATGAAATTAAATAATTTAATAAATGATTTTGGTGATGGATCAAATGTATATTTTACATCTGATACACACTTTGGTCATAAATCTATAATAGAATGTACCCATAGACCGTTTTCAAATACTGTTGAAATGGATACAGCAATAATTGCATTGTGGAATGAGACAGTAGGACCTAATGATATTATATTTCATTTAGGTGACTTTTGTTGGAATGGTGCACAAAAGTGGGTAGAAATTCTTAAACAGTTAAATGGAGTAAAATATTTAATTGTCGGAAATCACGATGTAAAACGTTTGAAAGGAAATGTTTTACAATATTTTGAAGATATTAAATATCAAACGACTCTTTTAATAGACGATTGGCATTTATATCTTAATCACTATCCTTTTCTTTGTTTTGGTGGAACATATCGTAAAGGTGCAAAAGTAGCACAAGCATTTGGTCATGTTCATTATGAAAAACTAAGTCAAGGATTAGATGTAGATAGACTTAATTATCTATTTCCAGCACAATATGATGTTGGTGTAGATAATAATTATTTCTGTCCAATTAGTTGGAAAGAATTAAAAGATAAATTCGAAAAGCAAATTAATGCTGATTGTAACATGAGGCATTATAAACCTTTAGAATTTGAATGATATATAGACGTTATCAATATTGGGGTCCAGGCGCTAAAATCGCCTGGACTTCTTGGTTTAAATACGATACTAAGAAATCTTTAGATGAATTAAGAAAACAAAAACCTGTTTTTAAAAATCTTTTGGAAGAATATAAAGAAATATGATTGAATTTAGATTAAATTTTTATATTAAATCTCTTTTAGCGGGTGTATTAATTGGATTAGGAGATATTATTTATGTAGTATCTGAAAATCATATACTCGGTGCATTTTTATTTTCACTCGGACTTTTAACAATTCTTATTAAAGAATATCCTCTTTATACAGGAAGGGTGGGGTACATAAAAAATTACGATGATTTTGTAGATTGTTCACCAATGATTCTTTTCAATTTCATTGGTATAGCTTTAGTGTGCGGTTTTGCTAATATTACTAATCTTGATTTATCTGCGGTAAATATGATAGTTAGTAATAAGCTACATCAAGAATGGTATAGTACTCTATTCTTATCATGGGGATGTGGAGCAATGATGTATTTTGCAGTAAATGGATGGAAGAAAACAGGAAATCCAATTGCAGTTATCATGCCTATTATGTTCTTCATACTTTGTGGCTTTGAGCATTGTATTGCTGATTATGGATATTTTATGATGTATAAGTTCAAAGAAGCTATAGATTTTGATTATCATGCTGGAATGTTTATTTTAATAGCAATTGTAGGTAATGCTTTAGGAAGTTTAACATTTAGTAAAATTTAATAAATGGATATTGCAAATAAAAACGTACTATTTTTCGACCTTGATGGAACAATAATAAATACTATATCTGGAAAGACATTTCCAGCTGGTGTTTGGGATATGGAAATTGATCTTAGAGTATTAAGTACATTAGACAAACTTAAACCAGAATATATATTTATTGTATCAAATCAAGGAGGAATCGAAAAAGGATTTGTAAATCGAAAATCTTTTGCTGCTAAATTTGAATATGTAAAGCAAGCAATTTTTGATTATTTAGGTGATACTAATATAATCGTAGATGGTATGTATTGTACCAATGATGATAAAGCTAATGAATACAGAAAACCTAATATAGCAATGCTTGAAACATTACTTAGAAAATATAGCATTTTAAATACTAAAGAAACAATGCTAATGGTAGGTGATGCTTCGGGTAAACCTGGGGATTTTTCAGATTCTGATAAGAAGACTGCCAAAAATTTCGGTATAGATTATCTCGATGTAGAAGATTTTATTTCTTTATTTAATAATTAAAATTTTATGAAGTATATTGGTATTAAAATAATAGACGCTGTTCCTATGACAGCAGAAGAAGCAATTAGACGTGGTTATTATCAAATAAATGGTAATAAAGGTGACGGTTATGAAATAACTTATGAAGAAGGATATAAGTATTGGTTTCCTAAAGAAATATTTGAGGAACATTATCATGAAATCAAAAACAAAGAACTTGCAGAAACTGCTAAGTTAATGGTTTCTTCTGATTATAAAGAGAGATTTAGAGCTGAGTGTATTCAACTCGAGAATCGTTATGAAGGTCTTAAGAAAATGGTTGAAAGTTGGGATAATGGTACATTACCTTTTACTCCTACTTGTCCTAGAGAAATTTACGACGAGCAACTTGCAGCTATGAGAGCTTATATGAAAGTTCTTACTGAGCGTGCTCATATAGAAAATATACCTATATATAATGAAAATACTATTTAATATCATAAAAATAATACATAGATTATTGTATTGTTTAATATTACCTGTAGGTTTCTTTTTATTAGTTCTTTCACATATTCTATATTATTGTATAATCATATTTGTTCCAATTATTGTTTATATAATTAAAGGTGATTTTAATATAGATTGTATACATGATACAGAAGATGAAGACCATATAATTAATAAAATATTTACTAAACTTTATAATTTTATTTACCCTAATTATGACTGAAACAAATTATTACAAAAAGCAAAACACTGTAACAGAGGAAGACGTAAAGGCAAATATGCAGGATGTATATTGCACAACATTAAAGCCATTTGATAAGCCTGTTACTTTCGTAGAAGTACGAATGAAGAATGGATTTACAGTTAGAGAATCAACAACTTGTGTTGATCCAAATAATTATAATGAAGAGATTGGTAAAGAAATTTGTTTGAAGAGAATCGAAGATAAGATTTGGTTACTTCTTGGATACGCTTTACAGGAAAAACTTTATCAAAATATGTAATATGGAAAAAGTAGTAAAAGAAAATCAAATAACTACAACTGTTAAAGAAACAGTATATGTAGCATATGACAATACCGAGTTTGGTACAGAAGCAGATTGTAAAAGATACGAAAATGCTTGTAAACTTGTAGTCATTAATAAGTTAGAGCCTTGTACTATCAAGACTCTTGACTATGATCCTTTTGGCGAATGTGATGATGTATTTTGTAAAATCGTATCTCCTAAAACAGATGAAGATATTGATAATCTAAATATAATCAATGGTATTTGCAATCGTGCATCTACATTACGTTTTACACCAAAAGATTTAGGAAAACTTATTTTCGTATATTATCGAATTGATAATGAGGTTGATTGTTTATGGTTTCAACATATAAGTAATATTGTAGAAACAAATACCGATAAGAAATTTGAGGTAGTTGAAACCGATTATGACGATGATATACTTTAATTAAATAATAGATTTATGAATATTTATAAAAACGGAAATTATACAGTTGTAATTCTTCAAGATGGAACTAAAATAAGAAAGACAAATGATGATGAATTTATTCCTTCATTTGCTGAAAATTGTGATGTAAAAATTACAGATAAGTGTTCAATTGGATGTCCTTGGTGTTATGAAGGATGTACTAAGGAAGGTAAACATGGTGATTTATTTAAGTATAAATTTATTGAAACACTACATCCTTATACCGAAATGGCACTTAATGGAAATGATTTAAATCATCCACAACTTGAAGAGTTCCTTAATTTCCTTAAAACTAAAAAAGTATTTGCAAATATTACTGTTCATCAAAAGCAGTTTATAAATAATTACGATTTTATTAAAAGGCTTATTGATAACAAATTAATTTACGGTATTGGTATTTCTTATAATCATTATAATCAAGATTTTATTGATAAGATTAAAGAAATACCAAATGCTGTACTTCACACTATTAATGGTATTCTTTCTGAAGATGATATAAACAAGCTGAAAGGAAACAACCTTAAAGTTCTTGTACTTGGATATAAATATCTTCAAAGAGGAATATCATATAGTGATGATAACCAATATATTATTGATAAGAATTGGAAGTATCTTAAAGAAGAACTTCCAAAGATTATTGCTAATAATTATTTTCAACTTATTTCATTCGATAATCTTTCTCTAAATCAACTTGATGTTAAAAGACTTCTTAGTGATAAAGAATGGGAAGAGTTCTACATGGGTGATGATGGTAAATACACTTTTTATATAGATATGGTAAAAGGTGAGTTTTCTAAAAATTCTATTGCTTCTGAAAGATACCCTATTGGAGATAAGACTATTGATGAAATGTTTAAATTTATTACATCTAAAAATGAAGTTACAAATTAGACCTAGAATATTTGAAACGAATTCAAGTTCTACACATTCTTTAACTTGTTGTGAATCTAATAAGATTGAAGATACAATTAAGCATATATTTTGGAAGAATATTGATGAATCTGAATTTGATTATGGACTCAATTTTGATGATTATAATAACATTGTAGTTGTTGAAGGTCTTGACCTTCCTTCTGGATATGAAGAATCTAGTGTGTATATCATATTTATGAATTGGGAAGCTAAAGTACAAGTTTTACTTAATTATCTTTTTAATAATCTTCATCCAAATGATGCACTCATAGAAGATGTTAAAGATATAATTCTTTCTGAACTTAAACGTCGAGGACATGAAAATATAACAGATGTTATTATTGATGAAGAATCTATAAAAAATAAGGGAACTTGGTTTGAATGTGACAAGATCAATATGAAGAATTTTATTGATGTTTTTAAAACATATATCACAGGAGAAAATAGTTTAATCTATTCTGATGAAGCTTATTCTTCTGATGGTATGAAAATTTTAATTTATTAATTATGAAAGTACAAATTAGACATGGTCTTTTTGAAACAAATTCATCTTCTGTGCACAGTTTAACTATTGTGCCAGAAAGTGAAATTGATAAATGGAGAGAAGGAAAGCTTTTCTATAGTTATGACGAAGATCGACTAATTCCTATTTCAGAAATAGAGAATTATGATCCAGATTGGATATCAAATTTTGAAGATTTTGGTGATGAATATGAAACCTTCTTTGAAAAGTATACTTCTCCATCTGGTGATAAAATAGTAGCATTTGGTTATTACGGACACGATTAATATGAAAGTACAAATAAGACGAGGTCTTTTCGAGACCAATTCAAGTTCAGTACATACTCTTGTTATTGGAAATCATGGACAAAATATTTACGAGGATCTTCCCAAAGAAATAAAATTTGAACTGGAACCAATTGATTATTGTTCTCCTGATACTGTACAAAAGAAAGCTAATTTCCTTTATAGGCAAATAATAGCTTTTTCTGATGATACAGTAGAAGACATGAATAAAATCAAAAAGTATCTTCAAGAATTTAATATAAAGTGTATCTTTACTAATCCTCTTGAATATCCTTTCTTTAGAGATGTTATTAACGATATATATGATATATCAGATTTTCTAATTGATATTCTTGAGAATAGTACAACACTAATGAACTATCTTTTCAGTGAAGATTCATACATTGGTTGTTACGATAACAATTATTGGGAAGAGCAAATAGTAAAGCCAACAAATTTAATAAAGTTTAATATTGAAGACGTATGAAACAACAAATTAGACGTAATCTCTTTGAAACTAATTCAAGTTCTGTACATAGTATTGTAATTACTAAAGAACCATTAAGTAATATTCCAAAAAGTTTATGTATAGTAAGGAAGGAATTTGGATGGGAAAATAGAATATATCATGATATTGAGGATAGAGTATCATATCTTTATACAGGTATACTTGAATGTTTTAAAAACGATGAACAAGAAAGATATATCAATAAACTAATTAAGTTTCTTGAAAAACTTGGAGTGGAAGTAGAAATTGATCATGATAATGATAGTGATTGGTATGGAATTGATCATGTTTATGAACTTATAGACTTTATAAAAGATATTTTCAATGATGAAGATTATCTTTTTAACTATCTATTTTCACCTACATCGTATATAATGACAGGAAATGATAATGAAGATCCTAATCCTTATGATGATGAAGTACCAGATAATACAATTTATCATTATATAAAAAGTAATTAATTATGGGAGAAAAGAAATTATATCAAGTATTTAGAATTGACATATGTTTCACATCATATGCAATTGATTATGTATTTGTTGGAGGCGAGTCTGCAGAGGATATAAGAAATCATTTTAAAGACGTATTCTCAGACGAAAAGATTGAAGTTTGTGAATATACTAAAGACGAATATCCTGATAATGAAATAGGAGATATTGTATATGAACCACAATATACAGATGATGAAATTGAAGAAATTTTTAGTTCTTCACAATTTCCTCGTATTGCTCCAGTAAAGGATCTTTATACTACAACACCTTATTGTATTTTAGACTCTATTGCTTATTACGAATAAATATGGCATACTTTTATGAATCTCATGAACATACTGCCAAAATGGAAGAGTTGTTCAGTAAAGAAATTAAAAATTGTATTAATAATACAAGTGTATATCGTGTTATGTCGGATTTTAATCCGACTAACATAGATATTACAGTAGAAGCTTTAACAACATCTGATGCAATTACTAAATACAAAGATTCAAAAAGACTTTGTTGTTTAAATTTTGCTTCTTTCCGACATCCTGGAGGTAGTTTTGGTTATAAAGAAGTACATCTTGCACAAGAAGAATGGATTTGTAAAGATTCATTCCTTTACAACATATTAAAGGAATTTAAAAACGAATATGTTAAAAATAGTTTTTGTAATAATTATGATTTATACGAAAACTTTGCATTATATTCTCCAGACGTTGTTTTTGTAGACACAGAATACAATCCAATTGCTAAGTGTGATGTTCTTACTTGTGCTGCACCTAACGCTAAGGTTGCTCGTAAAAACTATAATGTAGATACTAAAGATATTGAACACGCAATGCGTCAACGTATTGATTTTGTTCTATCAACAGCAAAAGCACAAGGAGTTAAGACTTTCATTCTTGGAGCTTTTGGTTGTGGAGTATTTGAAAATGATCCTACTTTTGTATCACAGACTTTTAAACATTTGTTAGATACCAAGGATTACGGTTTTGAAAAAATTATTTTCGCTATTCCAGGTGGTCCTAATCTTAAAGCTTTTCAAAAAACATTTTATACAAAATATTAATATTAATATCCCTTCCTTGTTTGAACAAGGAAGGGTAAATATTTTAAAATATGGAAAAAGATTATGTTAGTTTCGAAATAGCTAAATTAATTAAAGAAAAAACAGACTTTAATATACCAATTGAATGTAGACCTTTACTCCCGTGGTTTTTTTGTATGTATGATGAAGATGGAAAATTCTGTATAGGTTGGTTAAGCGGTAGTGGTTTAGCATCAGGTTGGAAAAGATTTTAATTTGATTTTGATACAGATATAGTATCAAAGATAATCATTCAGTTTTTATCGAAACAAAAGCAAAAAAATATGTCAGGATTTGACGGTAGTACAGCTAACGGATTTGTTATGAGAGCAATTCCAGAAACATTTTCAAATCTCAGAGATGGAATCCAAAATCCATTTTATGGTATTGTTAGTTTTAAAGCATTTACTTGTTTTTATTCAAAATAATATGATATTTAATCATATAATTACATCTATTCCAATAGAATTAGTTCCAGAAATACCCCTATCACCATCAAATATTGAAAATTTTAAATATAGAATAATATACTTAAATTATGACACCAGAAGATTTAACACAATTTTTAAAAGAAAACCTAAAAATAGACGTTTGGAGTGAATACGATGATGAACATGGTTTACAAAAAATTAATGTAGGCTTATACTTAGGTAATGAAAAAATTAGTACATCATGTAGTTATTTATAGTTATGATTGATTTTGAAACTCTTGGATATAAAAATGTAACAAAAGATAATCCAATTCGTTTTTCAGAATGTCTTGGTGAATTTTTTGAAAGTGTTTATCCTTATGATAAAAGATATTATAGAAAAGATGGATGCATAGAAATAGAATTAAAAGTAGGAAATCATTATGATTTGTATTTTATTTCTGGCATTTGTTATTATCCTAAAGGATGGCAAAAATTTGAAATTATTAATCCAGAAAAACATATTATTGAATATCTTAATAAAACTCTTGATACAATAAAACATAAAATAGCAAATAATTTAGAACATTATGGATTACGAACAGAGATATAAAGAGGCTTTAGATGAGGCTAAAGCAATTCATAAAGCTATAAAACAAGACTTAAAGCCAGTTATAGAACAAATCTTTCCTGAACTTAAAGAGTCAGATGATGAGAGGATAAGGAAAGCAATAATTTGTGGAATGAATGCTTTAAAAAAGGGCAATAAAATATACTTTGCTGACATCTATATTGATGATATTCTTGCTTGGCTTGAAAAGCAAGGTGAGCAGAAGTCTGCCAATAAGGTTGAGCCAAAGTTCAAGGAGGGTGATTGGGTTGTGTTTAATGGTCTCACCCTTTATATAAATGAAGTTGTAAAAGGGTATTATAGAACAATATCTAAAAGTGGTACACCTAATAGTTATGATTGGAATATTGATAATGCAGCAAGACTTTGGACAATTAAAGATGCAAAAGATGGTGATGTGCTTTTTCATTCAGATTCTGCTTCCAATGGAATTTTTATATTTAAAGAATTATTAAAATATGAATTTGGTGAAAAAGTAATATGTTATTGTGATTACGATTCTGAAGACCATTTTTGTTTAGGTGAACATCATACTTGTTGCTGGGCAGATGCTAAAATTCTTCATCCAGCCACTAAAGAACAGCGTGAAACTCTCTTTGAAAAAATGAAATTAGAGGGTTACAGATGGGATGAAGATGAAAAGAAAGTAATAAGATTTGAAAGATTTGTTAGAAGAGAAGAAAGTGATTTTGCTTTTAAAGAAGATGAAAATGGAGTCATAAAATTTGTTCACGAGAAAAATTAATTATGGAAACAATATTAATTACATTTAGTATATTAATAATAACATTTATTGTTGGAGGTATTATTTGGGCAAACATAGCAGAACGTAGACATTTTAATAATGGTATTTGTCCTTGTTGTGGACAACCTCTAAGATGTTTTGATATGGACTCGCAAGGCGGCTATTTATGGAAGTGTGATAATTGTGGTTATTTTACCTCTACGAGTTGGATAAAACATAAAAATGTTAAAATACAAAGGAAACGACAAATTAATTATGGCACACTGTAATTTATTATTTGTTGGTAAAATATCAGATCTTCAAAGAATATTTGATAATGCTCCAGATAGTTCTTCTGAGACAGCAGCAGAAATAACAATCGGTGCTGATTATGTAGATTGGGAAGATGAATATTGGGGTAGTGGCGAATTTACTAAGTTTACTAAAAAAACTAAAGGGATCTGTCATTTAAATTATAATGATGTCATTGAAGGACATTGGTATGATTGTTATGACGTCAGAGATCCTAATCATTATGGCAGTTTTGATTGTCTTAATTGTCCCGATTATGAACCTTATGAAGAAGGAATAAAATGGGAAGAGAGAGAAAAAAGAAATAAAGCTAGAGCTATAGAAGCAATAAAGAAATTACCTGATGATACAGTATTTTTCTTTGCAGATAGTCATTGGTAATAAATAGAAAATATATGAAAGTAACAGAATTAATGATAGGCGATTACGTCAAATATCAAGGATATAATTATATTATTGAAGAAATTTCTACAAAAGGTTGGATACATCTTATTCATCCAGAAGTAAAAGTAAGAGTAAATATGACGAGTGATTATATAATTGACTTGTTAGAACCTATTCCAATTACTCCCGAGATACTTAAAGCAAATGGATTTGAACAAAGTATGGATGATGAAGATAAATATTATTTTGAAGATAGTAGTATTATCTTTAAACATAATGATAAATATCTGTTTAGTGCTTCTATAAACGGAAGTAAAGGTATGTTATATCTCTGTGCAAATTACGTGCATGAATTACAACATGCACTTAAAATATGTGGTCTTAATGAGTTAGCTGATAATTTAAAATTGAAATAATATGAAAAAGCTTATAGACTATCTTCTTTTAAAAATAATATTACGCCAAAGAATGGTAAATATTAAGGAAATGATGGACTTATCAGAAGTAACAGACGTATACGCTAAATATGTTTGTAAAATGCACAATAGGTCAAAGTGGTGGATGGGAGAATTGACAACTTTCTATGTTGAAATTGGTCAATCTTTTATGAATGGATATATCAAAGCACTTCATGATAATGGTTTAGAGTTCAAAAATGGACTTGTCAAAAAAAGAGATATTACTCATGATATGCCCATTGGAGCACTCAAATATTATCGTGAAGATGCAATTGAAGAAACAAAAAATAAAGCTGCTGATATACTTCAAAAAGTATTAGAGAAATATGAAACCTCAAAAACTAATATAGCAACTATTGTTAGCGATTTTAAAAAAGCATTGTAAAACATGGAACATATTATAATAAGATGTAAACATTGCAAAAAAGAATATATTTATTGCACATACGGTAATGGACCTGAATATGGCACAGAAGAAGGTTGTTCAAAAGAATATTGTGCTGAATGTCAACAAGCTATTGATAATGCATTAGCTAATATTCCTGTTAAGTTTAAACCTATTAAAGTAGAAATAACTGATGAAAAAGAGAAAAAGAAAATCTTAAGTCAGTTAGATGATATTAAAACAAAAGCAGAAAAAAAGGATGTATTTCATGTAATTAGGTTAAATTGGGGTTCATCGAACTATGATAATATAGACATATATACTTATAATTCAAAAACGTATTATGTAGAATATAATGATGATACACCTAATGATAAGCATCTTTTAATTGAAATGGAATACGATATTACAGCAGAAAAAGTAACTTCAAAGTTGTGGAAAACAACTCATAAAAATTCTTTTCAGCATGGACGTAATATTGTTAATGAATTAAAGCATTTGAAAAATAAACATGGATTATAAAAATATAGAAATGTGGTTTGCTCGTAGCACTGAATATAATTTTTTATATGTGTTCATTGCTAAACCAACTTACAATGAAGAATATGGTGTATGGGAAGACCTTGAATCCGAAAATGGATATGAACCACTCTGTCTATATGACAAGTGTTATCTTGATATTACTTTTGAAAATTCTCCAATGAAAGTTTCTGATTATTTTAAATATAAATAAATAAAATTATGAGCGAATTTAGTATAGAAGAAAAAGCAAATGCATATAATGTTGCTCTTAAAAAAGCGAAGACACTATTATCTAAATGTAAATGCGATAGAAATAAAACAACAATGATTTATCGTGCTGAAGATATAGAGTCTATTTTTCCAGAATTGAAAGAATTTAGTGATGAAGAAATAAAGAAATGGCTTATTAGATATTTTCAAGAGTATAAATCAATTGGTATTATAGAAGAATTTGGTAATGGATTAAAAGTTACTGATGTTATTTCTTGGCTTGAAAAGCAAAATGAATCATCTATTAAATGGAATAAAAATACTCCAGGAAATAAACCATCAATATATCATTCTATTCTTATGAAAACTACTCATGGTATCGCTGAAGGAGAATGGAGAGGTGAATGTTGGTGTCAATATAGATGGTCAACAAATCATATAAAAGATAGTGATGTTTTAGCATGGATGGAATTATCTGATTTAGATAAATCATTTGATAAAATTAAACCAAAGTTTAAAATTGGTGATTGGATTAGTAACGGTGCTTGTACTTGGAGAATAGATTTAATAGAAGACGATCTATATTGTAGTAATTGTGATAAATTCACTTGTGAAGGAGATATTAAATCTATTGATGAACAATATCATCTTTGGACTATTGAAGATGCTAAAGATGGTGATATACTTGTTACAGAAAATGAAAAACCTTTCATCTTTAAAGGTTTGGATATAAGTCATTCAGATAAACCTATTGCATACGGTGGAATAGTTGATAGTGGTTATTTCACTCCTAGTAGTAATAATTGTACTAATAGATGGACTGATGGAAATGCATATCCAGCAACCAAAGAACAACGTGATCTTTTATTTAAAGAAATAAAAAAAGCAGGGTATAAATGGAATAAAAATAAAAAGGAATTAAAAAGATTATAAATTATGAGTGAACTTACTATAGAGCAAAAAGCTAAACTTTATGATGAAGTTGTTGAAAGAGCTAAGAAATGGTATAATGCACCAAATGTAGATAAAATACCTACTTTTGGTAACAAGATTATTGAAGACATATTCCCTGAACTCAAAGAGCCAGAGGATGAACAAATAAGGAAAGAACTTATTGATTATCTGAAAGAACGTAAGAGTGGTGAGAGTTATGGTCAGTATGTCCTAAGATATGACCGTTGGATTAATTGGATTGAAAAGCAAGGACAATCGAAGAAAATTTCTATTTGGAAACATTGGAAAAATGGTATTGCTGGAAACGGAGACGGTAAACTTATCTTTTTAATAAAAAGTGGTCCTACATATAGTTTAAGTTCATGTCTTAGCTTTGAATGTGATTATATAGAACTTTCGGAATTGGATAGCCTTATGCTTGAAAAGCAAGATAATGCTAATGAAGAATATTGGAGAGGTTACAGAGAGGGTAAGCAAGAAGTTCTTGATAAATATTCTGAACTTGAAAAACAAATTGTACAAAATATTAATATACCTTGGCATGATGTAAACGAAGAACCAGAAGAACATCGTGAACTTTTTTGTGAATGGAAAGGTTATGCTGATAGTATATGGCACGATGTTGCTTTTTATCATCCAAGTAATAAAACATTTTGGAATGGAGAGGATCAAATAGAAAATGTTGTTAAATGGGCTTATATAGATGAAATGCTCGAAGAACAACCTCAATCACAGATTAAACCAAAATTTAAAGCTGGTGATACTATTCAATGTGTTTCCGATGAAACAGACAAACGTACAATAGCTAGCTCTATATGTACAGGTATATGTGAGACTTGCACATTAAATCCCTGTCCTAATTGGGAAGATATAAACTGTGCAGCCGCAGGTAGATGATAGAGATCAATGTTAAGTATGACAGAGGAAGAAAAGCAATTGAAGTAATAGAAGGGATGTATAATTCATAACTATAGGAGAAAGCAAAATGGAAGCATGGTTAACATATGAAAAAGGTAAGTTTTATTTATGCAGAGATATAATGCTTACTAAAAAAGGTTGGGAAGGTGAAGGTGTAATGGCTGTTTTGTCTAAAGAAGATCTTCCAAAAGATTACACACCTCAAGAAAATCCTGTTGCATTTGAAATTCAACTTCAACCGAGAAGAAAAGAATTGATAAAATATGATCCTTCACACATAGATAATGAATGGGAATCAAAATCAAAGTCATATAAATATACTGCTAAAAGCTTAGATGATATAATTCCTTTTGGAAAATATAAAGGTTATACTCTTAAAGCAGTTTTTAATAAAGGTGATTGGAGATATATTCGATGGTTAAATGATGAACATATTGTATATTATCCTAGTGATCTAAGAGGTAAAATAAAACAAACTATATATCTAATGGCAAATTACGATTATCCAAATCCTTATTATTTTGATTATGTGATTGATAGTAACTATTATGATTAATAAAAAAGAAAAATTTTATATATTATATTTTTCAGTATTTCTCATTGCATTACTTGTTTTTATTTTAGGAACTATTTTTAAACCTCGTGATGTATTAATGAGAGAAACTAATGATTATCTTTACTATAAAGAATATACTTTATTCGGTTTAGATTCTGCTTGTTATAAATATCACAAACCTATTGAATATGATGGTGTAGTTTTTGATAAATCTAGATCGTCTCATTTTGTAGGTGTCGTTGGTAAAGGAGGTCATTGTGTTACTACATATAAAACAACTGTTAGTTATAACGGAAAAACATATACATACGAAGGTCTATGGGTATATGATCATTATAATAAAGGAGATAAAGTAATTATTACAGAAACTTTTTATCCTAAATATAAAATTGATTTTAGACATAAATGACACAAGAAGATAAAAAACTATTGTTCAAAGACCTTTCAGCAAGATTGCCATATCATGTAAGAGTAAAAGTTTGGCTTAAAGATGGAACAACAGAAGAAGGTGCATTAGATTTAGAGCACAATTATGCTGATGTTTTAAGAGATACATTTTATTATAATAAAATTGTTGATATTAAGCCATATCTCCGTCCGATGTCAAACATGACTGAGGAAGAGGATAAGGAATATGGTCTTTTATGTTTTGACGTATCTTATTATGACAAAGATACACCAAAGTGTAGTTTTAAGTTGATAAAATGGTTACTTGAAAAGCATTTTGACTTCTTAGAATTAATACCGAAAGGTCTTGCAATTGAAGTTACTAAAGAAAATAATCCGTATAAAATAATAAACTAAATATGGCACAGTACATAGACAAATCTGATTTAATTACAGAAATAGAGCAAAGAATTAGTGAAAACAACGAAAAGGCAGTATCCTATTCAAGTAATTCAGAGCATGATTATTTATACAGATTTGAAAATAAAATTTATGAAAGTTTACTTTCTTTCATTAAAAAACTTGAAGTGAAAGAAATATGAGTTACACACCTGAATTAAATAAACCATGCACAAGAAATTGTAAAGAATGTGTTTATATTAACTTGTGTATTAATAAAGAATCTGAAAATTATTATATTAAATACAATCAAGACTTAAAATTATGAATAAAGTATTTTTAGGAGGTACTTGTAATGAAAGTACTTGGAGAAATGAACTAATTCCATTGTTAAAAATTGATTATTTTAATCCTGTTGTAGAAGATTGGACACCAGAATGTCAAGCAGAAGAGGAATATCAAAAGAATGAAGAATGTAATTATCATCTTTATGTTATTACTCCGAAAATGACAGGAGTATTTTCTATTGCAGAAGTAATAGAGTCTGCTATTACAAGAAATGATAAAGCTATATTTTGTATTATTCTTAAAGATGGAGACCTTGAATTTACTAAAGAACAAATTAAGTCACTAAATGCTGTTGGTAATATGGTTAAGAAGTATAACGGCATTTGGTGTCAATCTTTAGAAGAAATAGCAAACTATTTAAATAATATCTAATTATGAGAATTTATACTTTACCAAAACAAGCTAAAAGACTTATAAAAGCAGGAATTGATGAAAATACTGCTGATATGAGATTTAATATGTGGGATGTAGCCTATGTTAGATATAATGAACCAATAGATGAATATCATACAGCTTGTTGGAGTCTTATGGGATTACTTAATATTTTGCATGACTACACTTTGCAAACCACTACAAATGGAAAAGTATTTGTAGTTTGTGATAATGAGAAGCCTATAATTTCAGGTATCTACAAGAATCCTGTTGATGCTTGTGTAGATGCAATAATTAAACGTCAAAAAATTCAAAATGAAAGCGTACACAGACATAGAACAGAGTCAAAAACTCGCTGAAATACTACCAAAAGAAACTGCTGATTTCCATTTTAAATATTATTCAGTTCTTGAAGGTTGGTGTGATATTCCTCATTATGGAACAGTATCACATATTAAAGACCTTCCTTGTTGGAGTTTAGCAGCACTGATTGAAGCTTTACCAAAAATATATGAGTTAAAACCACTAATAGATTTAGAAGGAAATTCTATTATGTATAGTGGTCTTTATATTGATGTATCAGCAGATAACCTTATTGATTCTTGTGTAGAAATGATTGTTAAATTACATGAACTTAAAGTGCTATAATTATGGAAAATAAAGAAAAAATAAGTGAAATCATTCAGCAATGTTTTGATATGATAGGTAAATCTCTTTCCGACTCAATAGCTCATGCTATAAGTGAAGGCTATAAATTAGGTTGGGAAGAAGGTTATAAAAATTCAACAATATTTAAATAATTATGGATCCAATAGTAATACAAGGAAAATATACTAAAGCAGAAATATACGCAAAAACTATAGAAGATGGTGTATATTCTCAAATATATGATATAATCAATTGTCCAGCTTTCAAAGATAAAAAAGTAGTCCTTATGCCAGATGTTCATGTTGGAGCATCTGGTCCTTGTGGACTATGTGCTGAAATTGGTGACTGGATTTGTCCAGAACACGTTGGTGTTGATATAGGTTGTACTGTATCAATGATGGTTCTTAATAAAAAGATACCTGTTGAAAAATATGCTGAAATAGAGCATAAAATTAAAAAAGAAATCCCAATGGGTACTAATATTAGAGATATTTCTATTTTTAAAGCAAATAGAATACTTTCTAATTATTTACAAGAAAAGGATTTCTATAAATTTTTATCAACAAATTTCAATATATATCGTCAGTATTGGCCTGAAATGCTTAATGATTTGCCAACAACTGTAACAGAAGAGTGGATTTCATCACAACTTAAACGTCTTGGTATGGATGAAGGTGTGTTTTATAAATCTCTCGGAACTATAGGCGGTGGTAATCATTTCATTGAATATGATGAATCTGACGATACTGAATATTCTTCTGCTATAACTCTTCATTTTGGTTCAAGAAACTTTGGAGTTAAGATTTGTAAGTATTGGACTGCAAAAGCAGGAAAAGGTGTTGATAAATCAAAACTAAAAGAAATTACTAAAAACTTCAAAGAAGAGTATAAGAAAACACATTCTGATATGAAGGACTTTCAATCAGCTTTATCAGAGGTTATAGAACAAGAAAAAGCTAAACTTATTCCTGGTTATTTAACAGGAGAAAATATGAAAGGCTATCTAATAGATATGTGTTTCGGACAACTTTATGCTTTATATAATCATAGAGTTGTACAAAATATCATAAGTGGAATTTTATATAAATATGATATTAAAGTAAAGGAAATTGTACATACATCGCATAATTTTATTGATTTGGAAGATCATATTCTTAGAAAGTCTGCAATTAGTGCAAAATTCAGAGAACCTATGATTGTTCCATTTAATATGAGAGATGGTGTTGCAATATGTATTGGAGTTGGAAACGATAATTGGTTAAATTCTTGTGCTCATGGAGCTGGACGTAAAATGTCTCGATCTAAAGCAAAAGAAACATTATCAATGGAAGAGTTTAAGAATACTATGTCAAACATATATTCTACTTCTGTCAGTGAAAATACCATTGATGAATCTCCTATGGCATATAAAGACTCTGAAGAAATACAAGAAATTATACAAGATACTTGTGTAATTAAATGTAGATTATTTCCTAAAATTAGTATTAAATGTGATGAGGCTCCTTTAGAACCTTGGAAAAATAAGTAATGTTATGTGTTTAACAAGATCAAACATGAATTGTGGTCCTAGATATGCAACTGAGGACATAATTTGTTATAAGATATTATATAAATTTAATAAAGGTATATATTGTTCTCCTTATATGAAGTTTCCATATAAGTTAAATGAACGTATATCATCTGATTTTAGTTTTGTATCTCTTCCTCCAGTAAAGATGTCTCCACAAAAAGAATATAAGTTTATTAGAATTTTAACATATTTTAGACAAGTAAACAAAGGTTTACATTCGTTTAAATATTTAATAGATGCTAATAAATTTAATAATCGTTTTCTGGGAGGGACAGTTATGAAATGTATAATACCAAAAGGAAGTTGGTATTATGAAGGAAGAGGTGATGAATTAGTTTCTGATAATATAATAATAATTGAAGAAAGTAAATGAAAATATTAATAACAAGTGATTTACATGGTTTTCTTCCATATATTGATCAACCAGCAGATTTATTATTAATCTGTGGTGATATTGTTCCGTTATCTGTTCAATCAAACGGACATAAATCAAAAGTTTGGTTTAGAGATGTATTTAAAAAATGGGCAGAAGAACTTCCTGTAGACAAAGTAATATTTATTGCAGGAAATCATGATTGGTTTCCTTATTGGGATGAAGGAACAAAATTAAGAAATCTATTTCCACATGATTCTAAAGTTACATATATTCAAGATGAACTTTATGAATATAAAGGAATTAAAATATATGGAACTCCTTGGTGTAAACAATTTTATAATTGGGCATTTAATCTTAATGAAGAAGGATTGAAAGAAAAATATTCTCAAATTCCAGAAGGTATAGATATATTAATTACGCATGATGCTCCAAATCAAAATGAAGTTGGAATGATTCACGATGGAATATATAAAGGAGAAGATGCAAGTAATTATATTCTTACTGATATAATTAAACAGAAAGCTCCAAAATATTGTTTCTGTGGACATATTCATTCTGGAAATCATCTTTCAAAAGAAATAGATGGAATTACATTTGCAAATTGTTCTTATGTAAATGAACAATATGTACCTGTTAATGATTTACATATTTTATATATAGATGACAAAGACGCTTAGAAATTATTTAGAATGGAGATTTAGGAATAATAACATTCCAAAGTATTACAAATATTGTAATGATTGGATTGAAAACATTCCTAAATCTCAGTTATGGTATTACGAGATCGAAATGTATCATTTAATAAACAATGGAATTTATGGATAAATTTGTATATGTATTCACAACAAATTGGGAACTTAACGATGGTCCCTGCCATGAAATAACAGGAATATTCGATTCTTTTGACAAAGCTGTTAATAAATATCAAGAAATACTTCAAGAAGATTTATCTGAAGCTGTTAAATTTGATTATGATGAAAGTCTCCAGAAAAATGAAGATTATTTAAATCATTATATTGATGAGCCTAATGGATATAGATATATAGAATATAATATAGAAAAAGTAAAAGTAGAATAATATGCTACAAGAAATAATATTTATATTTGACTATTCAACAGGTACTGTTTTTAAACATTACTTAACTAAAAAAGAATCTTTACTTCAAGGAGATGAAATTTTTGAAGAAATATGTGAAAAACAAGACATTCATTCAAATGATTGTTATTATATGATTACTACAGATGATGAAATTATAACCATTTAATATTTAAAAATTATGATAAACATTGATGAACTTATAAAAGACGCACTGAAGAGTAAAGACGCTGATAAGCTTAAGGCTTACAGAAATTTAAAGGCTAAGATTATGGAGTATAAGACAGCTAAAAATGCTAAACCTTATAATAATCAAGCTGAAATTCAAATCATTAAGAAAATGTGCGATTCTCTTAAAGAGTCCGAAAATAACTATAAAAAGGCGAATAGACAGGACTTATTTGACGAGTGTATAGTTGAAAGGAGAATACTAGAAAATTTCCTCCCAGTGGCTGCTAGTGCCGAAGAAATCGAATTAGCAGTTAGGGAGTCCGAACATTTTGTAGATGGAAAAATAAATAAAAAATCAATGGGTTTAGTAATTAAAGAAATTAAATCAAAATTTGATTTTGTAGATGGAAAATTAGTATCAGAAATTGTTAAGAAGTTTATAAATGATTGATATTGAAGGACTTAAAAAACTTATATTAAGTATTTATACTGACAAAGATTTAGTACGCATGGATGGCGATCAACAAGACGACTATATCTTTGGAAAGTTTTATAATACAATTCCATTTTATTTTAATTACCATCCGACGAATGATAATTTTGATTATTGTAATCCATTTCCGCATAAAGAAGATTATGATCCAAAACAATCATTCTTTAAACTTGTAGAAGAATTTAAAGAAGACGGTTATCTTTTCAATTCTGATTTATATACAGAATATGGAGTTTTATCTCCGTATTCTCAAATAAAACTTACAAGTAAAGTAATTCCAGAAAGAATAAAGAAATGTTTAGTCTTAAAGGAACACAAAATTGAAAATATCTCAAAAGCAATTGTAATTGAGAATGGAGAGATTGAAACACGAACTATAAATATTGAAAGAATTACTGATGAAGCTCTTATTAATTATAATGAAGATCTTCCTGTAGAAAAATTTGATAATTTCATAGAATCTGATAAATCTGGAATTGCTTTGATGCATGGTATTCCTGGTTCTGGTAAATCTTATTTTCTTAGGTATCTTATAAATAAACATAGAGATAAAAACTTTATTTATTTCGATAAGACCTTACTTGGTGATTCTACATCAGTAAAGTTTAATAGGTTTTTGGACTATAATAAAAATTCTATTTTAATATTAGAAGATTGTGAACAATTAATTAAGTCAAGAAATTTATCTAATAATTACTTTATTCACACGCTTCTTAATATCTCTGATGGATTAGATGGAGACGATTTAAACATCAAATTTATTTTAACTTTTAATACTGATTACAGTAATATTGATACAGCATTAACTCGTAAAGGTAGACTTAGATTAAGATATGAATTTAAGAAACTTACAATAGATAGAGTTAAAACTTTATTTGAAAAGTTTAATATAAACGATACTCCTAAACCTATGGCTCTTTGTGATATTTATAACTATTTCGAAGAAACAGGTGCTGAAGATAATCGTAAGAAGTTAGGATTTTAATTATGGAATTTTTAATTCAATCTTCTGTTCCAGAATCTTATAAACAAATTCTAAAAGATTTAGATATTCCTCCTTTAGTAGGAACAATTACTGTTAAATTTTTAAATTCTTGGTATTAATATGTATATAGCTAGTGGAACCTATAATTGGGCTGACGAAATGGATATTCCTTATGTAATTATACTCACTGATGTTCAATATAAAAATTATCTTAAATTTAAAGAAAAATTTCCAGATTTTGTAGCAATTCATATTTGTTGTGGAACTAATCAAGATACAGATATATCTGTAGACGATTTTAGATTCCAGGAAATTGGTAAAGAATATGTTAGAGTAATTAAAAAGTATATGCCTACTTGGAAATTAGAACTTGATTTACTTGAAAAAATAGAAGAATATGTAGAAAGAGAATATGAAGGATTTTCTGATATTCTTTTACCTTGTACATTATTTGATTTACCTGAAGATCTATTTGCTAGATATTTAGATTTAATCTTAGAATACGATAAAGAAAGAGATGAATTAAGAATTGACGATTACGGAAAGAAATAATACACAAAGGGCGACTTGATTGGATAAACTCCAGTCAGGTCGCCCTTATTTTTTTACTCTTGTGAATTAACTTTAAGTGTATGGAATACAGGTTTAAATTGGTTGAATAAGGCATTTGATTTACCAATTGTGGTATAAATGCTTTGATCTCCGAATATTGTTTCGTGAACATTACTATATTGTTTTCCTAAATATTCGAAAGCAAACGGTGTCCAACTAACAGCTGGATCTCCAATAGTATCTATAAAGTTAAAATCTAAGAATGAATTTTTAACAGATTTAATTGCTATATTATATGCTGATAATTTAAGTGCATCACCCATATCGGTTTCACTTGAATTTTTCTTTTCATCATCATAAGCTCCTGCTAATGCTGCAGCTATGATGTTTCCAACAAGCATAAACATTATTAAATCATAACCTAATTGTTTCATATTAGAACGATATGCAGTACGTAAATTTAAATCTTCATTATACCACATATTTCTCCATCCATCTGAGATTCCATCGTTTTTCATACTACCTAATAAAGTATATATAGTAGAAACAATTCCTTCTTTCCAATTACCTTCCCAACGAACAACTTGTTCAGTTGAAGCATTTTCATCTCCTTCTTTTACAGGAGGTTCATTAAATAATATGTTGCCTTCTGCATCTTTTTGATAATAATATTTTATAGTATTACCACTTTCATCTTTTTCAGTATAAGGAACCCAACGTCCTTCAAGTTTTACACCACCATGTGCAAGATATTGATTCTTTTTACCAGACCAGAATGTTTTAAACTGCATGAATAATGAACCCCAAAGTGTTGATTGAATCATAGATTTCTTTTCATGTGAATAATAACCATAAAGTGTATCACCTAAAGATTTCATTGATTCTGACTCTAAGTTTGTATAAGCACGAGGTAGTTTTGTTTTCTCTGATAAATCAAATTTAAACTTACTACCATCTGGATTTAAAGCATTTTCTTTTTCAAATTGTCTTGCAGCTGCAATGTAAAGCATTTTAGCTTTTTCATATTCAGCTGGGTTAGATCTATCATCATCAAAAAATGCTTTATATCTCTTATCTAAAGCACAATCATATTCAAGTACTCCTTTACTATTAATTTTATGTGCTTCATAAGAACCTTCATTAATCATCTTAGCAACAAAGATTGTCATTCTGTTATAATAGTCTGGACGTGATGCAAATTTAAATAAGAAGTTATTGAAATTAAATATACCGTTTTGGTCAGTCTTTATTTTATCAATATATGTATTCATATCCATATCATTGACACCATAAAGTCTATTAAACTCTTCAATTATTGTTGGTTTATCTGTATAGGCTTGTGGATTAGTTAATTCTCCATAAACTATTTTAGCTGCCTCTAACATATTAGATAATGTAAAAGCATCAGTTCCATCTGGCTTACGGATTATTAATGATATGTCTTGCCATATACCTTGTATTGTCTGATAAATTGCTTGAACAGGAGATAAGCCAAGAACTAATTTAGATGCTGCTTGTTTGATTTTATTTAAAAATGCAACAGCAGGTCTATACTTTTCTGGAATAATTGATTCATTTTTAATCTTATTTTTAACATAATTTTCAAGATATTCAAGGTCGTTTTTGAAACCTTCCTCTACATTTTGATTAAAACCTTGAACTGTAAGATTAATCATAGATGCTTTAATCATAGGGAACACTTCATTTACACGATTTTTCATATCATATGCAAAAGTATGTTTTAAGAAAAGTGTTTCAAGATTAAGTTCATATCTTTTACGAGCTAATATCTTATCACGAAGTTTTCCTTCTCCGTAATCAAAATAATTAGTCATTTCAAATAAAGACTCAGAACTTTTATATTCTTGTTGTAATTTATCATCAAAAATTCCTTCAACAGATGCTTTTGCTCTTCTCCAAGCCTCTTTTGGTAACCAACCTTTAAGTCTATCTTTAAATGCTGCAAGAAGTCCATCTTTTGCAGAAATTACAGAAGTGTCTCCTTCACAAAGAGGTATTCTATAATATTTAGGATTATTCTTTTCGTATCCTCTATTTTCATTTATTATAGGAAGAACATATTGTAAAAATTCTTTTTCTTCTGGTAATAAACTATCATCTGTATCAGGATCTTTAAAATACACTTCTCCATCTTTATCAAATTCATACATATTAATGTATAAAGATGCTTGATTACCTGTTGTATTTTCTTTAAGCCATCCAAAGTTTTTACGTTTTTTTAATTTTTCTACTAATTCGCGCATTTTAGCAGCAGGTTCTTGTATATCAGCGCGTACGTTTTGATAAGCTTCTGTTACTAATTTTGTTACAGAATTAAGTGTTTCAGATGATAAGTTACCAGGGTTATCAATCATATTACCACTAAGTCCTTCTTTATGAACCATTAATGATTGACACCAGTTTTCATGGTCATGTAATTGTTGTTTAAAGTTAATACCTTTAAGTTCAGCAATAGCAAGTAAACATTGATTGTATAATGCTACATGATCTTTAGATAATTGGTCTTGATTAGTAGTATAATTCTTTAAGATTTTACCTTTATCGGTTGTTTCAAGTTTTTTAATAATATCTTGAAGTGCTGATATTTTTTCATCTATAGAAGCATTACTTTCTATAGCAGTATCTAAAGCACTTTGACAACTCTTAAAATCTTTAAATTTAGAATATTCTTCTAACTCAGTTTTAACCATTATATCAGAAAGCATTGTTTTAGCTAATTGAACTTTAGCTGCCATTTTAATTTCTCCAGATTTGAAATTATTTCCTATAGAAATTTTGCCTTCTGTACCACTTACTGTTTCTAATTCATTAAATGTATCAAATAGTTCTTTATTAGAACCAGCTTGAATACCTACACCTAATTGAGGATCGGCAACAAATACGTCACCTACACAAGCATTTTCTTTATCAATTAATTTATTTAACTGATTAATTGCAAGCATTGCTTCAATAAGTTCTATATTACCATATGTTGCTTGCATCATCATAGAGTCTGGATTTGATTTAAAATACAAATCTGATTTAAAACAACCACCTAATGTAGTTCTTCCGTTGCCAAAATTAAATTGTCGTTTTAAGTTTTGTGTAGATATTTTTACAAAATTATATTGTCTATTTCTTGCATTAAATAATGTTATAATACCTAATGCTTCAAGTGGCTTAAATGCTTCGCCTTCACAAACTTGCCAATTTTTATTAGCGTATCTATCCATTATACGAGCAAACCAGTCTTGACCAATATTATCAGTAAATTCAATACCTTCTACTGTTTCATGTTCAATAGCAGTTTTAAGATGTCTTTTAATATTTTGTGTTAATTTATCACGAAATTTAGGTCTATCTTTTAACCACTTTTCTACTTTTTTAACAAGTTCATCTTCAGCATTAGGAAGTGAAGCATCGACTTTTATTTCTTCTGCATTTTTCTTTCTTGCTCCTTTCGGAACGAATACTAAATTACCTGCTTCATCTGGTTCAAATGCGTTAGCTTCCTCACATAATTTTTTAGCATCCTCATAACTATACGTTTTAAATTGTGAATAATTCTTGAACCATTTACCCATAGTATCTTGAACGTTTTGTAAGAAATCATCTGTTGATAATTCAGGTTGATATTGATAATCAATTACTTCATTAAGTTTTGTTTCAATATTATCGTCCAAAATTCTATTAGTAATATCTTCAAATACATTGTTTCTTAAATTAAATCCTGTAAATGTATATTTATCATCATCTTCATATTGAAAGTCAGCAATTTGTATAGGAACAATTAAATATTTTGTTTTATTAATATTTATTCCAGCTTTTGCAAGAAGACGTCCATATACAGCTGTTTGATAAGTATATGCTAATTTCTTAGCAGAATTGAAGTGATCGTAATCGTGAATAGATGTTTTATAATCTACAATTTGAGGATTTCCTTCTTTGTCAATAACAAGTAAGTCAATGATACCCATTACTGTATCAACACCATTTGCAACATTAGTATCTATTTTACCTGTTATTTTAAACTCAGGGTAAAAAAGACAATCATCTCCAAATTTATTAATAACAGCTTGTTCAATTTCTTTACACTTATTAAGTGCTTGTATAAACTGAGCATCTGTCATTAAATCATTAAATTTAATTGAACTTCCGTCTTTTCTTTTATATGTTAATGAAGATAATTTATTTCTAAATTCATTTAAAACATTAGGATCATTTTTAAGAGCGTCTTTCATGTAAACAATATTATCATCAGTAGATGATTCATGTTTACTAAAATATAATTCAAGAACAGAGTGAGTAGCATCACCAATTAATGCTTGATGTTCCCATTTGTTTTCTATTAAACCTCTTAAACGATCTTGTTGATGGGTATCTGAAACTTTAGGCATATTATTAACATCCCAACCTTCAACTTGTGAGAATAATTCTTTTTCAGCATCATTAAATTCACCTTTTGCCCAATCACCAAATCTTCCTTTAGTTCTATCGTTTGTTCCCCAATAATTATCAGGTATAAATTCAGGGAAAAGAAGTTCATCATCTTCAGTTTTAAATCCAGATAAGAATCTATTTACACCAATATAAGGTGCTCGGAAATTATAAGAGTCTCTTTCGTCTCCAATGAATCTATTATTACGAGCATAATCCCATTCAGCTTCTAATTTCTCAGATTTTTCAGATTCTTTTTGTAATATATCTAAAACAACTGCTTGATGTGTATTAATCTGGAATACTATATCACCAAGAGATTTTCTTAAATAATTCTTTGCTAATAAAAAATCATCTAATTCAATTTCAGAATTAAATTGATGTCCGTCTAATAAATATACACAATTCATGAACAAAATTCCTCCAATTTACCCTCTCTCATTAAAGCAGCTTTAGTATTCATTTCAATACGATGTAAACTGTTATCATCAAGAGATCCTTTAAATTTATTAACTAATAATGAAGAATTTACTTTCTTTGCTAAATCTTTAAGTGACATAAATCCTAATTCTGATGTATTAACAGAATTAACACTACTGTTTCCCATTAAGACAGAATCAAATACACGATTTAAATCATAAAATAAATTATATCTATCTGATTCATTTAAATCATTAAGTTTAGAAGGAAATCCAGTTAAATATTTAGAAAACTCTTCAACAAGTATTTCTTCATTTATATCATTTCTAGTTCTATCTTTAAATTGCTCTATTAAAAGAGGATAATCTTCAAAATTTTGTGTTTTATCCAATAACGATTGATATAATTGAGGATTAGTAAAACGAATTGATCCTAAAAATAAATGCATCATTTCATGTAAAGGAGCATCTACATTAGCAACATCTGTATTAATATAAATATTTCCATTATATACAAAAGCTGATGTATTTTTAGCATCAGGAACTAATCCGTTCCATTCTTCTGTCATTAATTCAGCAATACTAGTTGGAATAATATTAATTCCATATAGTCTTGCTAATTTATCTATAGTTTGATTTAATAAAGCAGTACTATTTATATTATCATCCATTTCTATAACTTCTTTTTCTTTAATATTATAGATGGATGGTCTATGTTCTATTTCTACATGAGCAGATGTTTTTAATGGAACAAGAGTTATTTCCAAATCTCTAAATTCATCATTAAGTGCTACATTTGCTTCTTCTATATTATCAGTACCTGTCACTTCTAAAATATTATTTATTTTAGCAGAAGTTCCTGTCATTTTAAGTGCGTCTTTTAGATAAGGTTCAGAATTACTATTTCGTAATTCATCAAGATATGGAAATCTATCATATTTATCTAAAAACATTCTACATTGTGCTTGTAATTCAAAATCAGAGAGTCCAGACTTCGACTTTAAAGTCTGGAACTCTACTGAATTAATATTTATACATGATGCCATTTCTTAAAAAGGTCTTAACACGTTCTTAATTCCTCCATTAATGCTTGTTCATATAATGAAGCGTAATAATCTAAATCTGCTACTGTTTTACCATCTATTTCCTTAGTAGGCATTTTACTCAAATACTATGGATATTTTGTTAATAAATCATGTTTTATTCCAATTTCTTCAAGAGACTTAACATCCCAATCAATAGGATTAAATCTAACTTCTCCAACAACATGATCTTCAATACGTATTGTTTCCTTTCTAGTTTCGTTTTCAACAGATAAAAGCCTATCACTAGGAACCATGTAATAATTACTTACATCTATATTTCTAATGATTAAATTTACTTTTTTAGCATATCCATTTATAGCACCCATAGATTTTTGTATTCTATACCAAGCTGTTGCAGGTGGTATGTTTTCACTTGCTGCTAAAGCTTCAATATCTTCTCTATAAAATCTACTATTTAATTTTTCCCAAAGTTCAGTGTGAAGTGTTTCAGGATCTTGTGTATAAATGTATCTACCTGTTGCTGCATAAGGATTTTGAACTTTAAGTATATATGGGAAAAGTTCAAGTTGATCAAGTGGAACTTTTTCATCAAAAGATGACTCAAATTTATGAAAATCTGATAATTTATATTGAGGATTATCATGTAGATTTTCAAAAATTGGCATTAATGATTGTTGTCCTTGCTTACCGTAATGAGCAATTAATCCATAATAATAGAATAAATCAACTAATGGAATATTTTGTCCATTAAGATTATATGAATATCCTTGAAGTTTATTAAATTCTGATTTATAACTATTAAATACACCTCTTTCTTCATCAGAAGAAGGTAACATATTAATAGGAAGTGTGTAGTTAATAATAGGATTGTGAGTAACTGTGTTTGTTAATATTGAAACTGTTAACGCTTTAATAAATCTGTTATCAGAAATATTTTTAGTAGTTCCATTTTCTCCAAGTGAACCTTTTTGTAAATTAGGTATAATTATATTTTCCATAATATACTTAAATGAAGCATCACCAGAAGCAGTTCCTAATTTAATTTCACATTCTTCATCTATTAATTTTCCATTAGCTATACTTTTTATACCTTTTGGTATTTTAATAGATGGAAGATTTCTTAACATCCATTTACGTCTTACATAATCAGAATAATAATTAGCAATTCCTTTGAATAAATCTTGTTTATCTTTACTTGTATTTCCAACTAAACCTTCTTCTAATAAATATGTTCCTATTTCAACAGTGGTTTTAAACTTATTACTTGTTTCTAAACTTGATTTATATGCTACAACTAAAGATTGTAAATAACCAGAAAAATGAGGAACTGTGAATACTGCATCTAAAACATTAACAGATGCTTTTACGTTATCATAGTTTTCAATACATTGATTTCTGTATTCTTCATCAGTATAGAATCGAACAAGATCGAAAGCCTCATATCCATTTTCTGCCTTTTTTGGAACATCTTTATTTTCTAATAGACTTAATCTAACAGCTATTCTATGATTTGCATCTATTATAGCTTGATTTCTATTTCTAATTACATTTTCTAAATCAATTACTTTTGAAATTATTTCTTCTGGTTTTGTAGGTAAACCTTTATTAAGACCAAATATTTGTCCTAATATTTTTAATTCCTCAGCACCTTCAGAAAGTGTTTTTAATGAATTATAAGTCCATTCATTTTCTTTAACTATATTTACTTGTCTTATATACTCTTCTAATTCATCAATAAGTTGATTATATTTTTGTTTATCTTCAACGGCTACTTCTTTTGTAGTATTTCCGTATTTATATAATCCTTTTAATGATTCGAGTATTTCAATTTTATCATATAGATTTATTGATTTATCCCAAGCAAATTTAGCAAATAAATAATAAGGAGACAAATTTTGTACTCCATATTTCAATCCTAAAGATTTAGATAAGTATTCAATATAATTTGGAACTACTTTGTTGTTTACAATTTTAGTTTCATCATATTTACTTAGCGTATCACGAGGACCTGTTTCAAGATAATCGAAAACTTTTGATATAGAGAATATACCTTTTTCTCCTGTGAATACGTTACTCTTTGTAAGATCTGTTAATAATAAACCAACATCAGAAGTCATGATTTTAGATACTGATTCTATATCCATTCCAATAGAAACACCAAAAACATACATTCCTAATGTCTTAATGCCTGCGTTTAATTTACTTAACTGTAACTCTTTAGCATTATCAGTAGCAAGTGAAAGTAAAGCAGACAAATCTAGAGCCGCATCAGAATCATCATAAGTTTCAGATAATGTATCATATAATTCAGATCCTATCTTAGGATTTATATTAGCGAAATATTTATAAATTCTAGCTCCTTTTTCACCAGGAACATAGATTTTTATTTCTTTATTTCTTCCTAATGCAATTCTATCCTTTTGTTTTCTAATTGCTTCACGTTCTTCATCGGTTCCTATTACAGGTCTATTAACAACATAATTGAAATATTCTGTTAATCCGAAGAAAGTTTTCATACCAACGGCACAGATACTAATACCATCTTTACCAACTTGGTTATCTTCGATAGATTCTGCTTTATTAAATACATTACCAGGTGTACGTTCATTAATAAGTTTACCAACTTTAAAGTTCTTAGTAATATTTTTAACAGGACCCGTCATAGCATCTACAGAAGATTGTGCTTGAGTAAGATTTGCAGCTGTATCAATAATCTTATACATCTTATACATAGAATAATTTTTAGCAATAGAAATTAATTTATTATTACTTACATTACTAAGATAATTATTATGTTCATTAATTATTGATGTAAATTCTTCTGTAAAATTACACTTCTTCATTCTTAAAGCCTTAGATAATCTTTCATTTAATTTATCATTTAATTGATAAAGTCCATTTTCATTAACTTCTTTAATAAATTCAGATAATAAAGTTAAATTAGGATTTTGTTTTAAGTAAATATGTGAAGTGTTTTTTCTTGTTCTAAAATTAAATAAATCAGAATATTTATTAATTAAATTGCCAAAGTAGTTTAGAGCATCAGAATTAAATTCTGCTTTTTCATCATCTGTTGCGTCTTCTGATATATCTTTAAGTTCTACATTCTTTCCAGTTGGGAAAGGTAGTTTCATAGAATCGTTAATATTCTATAAAGAACTTAAATCTGCATAAGGAGACCAAAGTGGAAGTCTACCGCTCTTATCAATATCATATGCTGCAATAGATACAGCATCAATATCCGTTTACCATATATTTTTCAATATATGACTGACTATATCTTCATATAATTAATTTCCAATTATATGTCTCGCGCTTCGAAAGTTATCAGTTTTCTGATAAGCAATAAATTCTTCTTTTGTAAAGTTATCTCTAATTTTATATAATAAAGATGGAACTTGTTCTACATATGGTTTAATTATATTTACGAAATTTATGCAATCTTGTTCAGATGATGTTGCTAAAGAATATGTATTTTTTCCTTCTTTAAAAGGTCTAAAGTTAATATTCCAAATTTCTTTAAAATATGTAATCATCATATTAATTGTTTCTTCATCTACACAAGTAGCAATTTTACAAGTATGTTGTATAGAACTACGTTGAATAGAAGTATTAACATTAATACATCCATCATCCATATACCATATAGCTAATCCTAACGGATTTAACCAATTTAATAAATTTCTAGTAAAAGTTTTCTTTGGTTTATAAACACTTCTTCTTAATGCTTTAATTGTAGGATTTGTTTTTATTCTAACATATAAAACTTTGTTTCCTAAATTATATCCACATTTAGATATATATTCTTTTAAACCACCATGTTCAAAACCATATTTTTCTAATAATTTAATTTTCCATTCTAAAAATTCTCGTTGAGATTCTGAATGTGATAATTTATAATCTGGATGATTTGTGATTGTTCCATCTCCAATTAACATTGAAATTAATAGAGATTTTTGTTCTTTAGTAAGTTTTCTTTTAATTTTTCTTGCCATTTCATTTAAATTTTAATATTAAACTTAAATGAAAGCTCTCTACTCCCTTTTGGGATAGTCGATGAACTTTCATCCTTATACAAAATAAAAATATAAAATTTTGCATCAATTTACAAGTCTTATATTTAATTTTTGCATCTAGGATGCTTAGCTGCGGATTGTCCAATTCTTTTCTTTTTTACTATACCTTTATTAGTTAAATAAAGCCTTTATGTATATTTCTATCATAAATTAGTAGAAAAGACTCTAAGGAGTTTCCCGTCAGTTCACGAGATTTAATGACTACAACGATTTATGAATTAATTCAAAGGTTCGTATGTCAATTTCGGACTGAAATTCAATAGTCAGAACCTTGTAACCAAATCTGTGCTGTAGATACGAAAGCAGTATTAATATTTGGGTTATCAAATGCTACAATCTTCATAGGCATGAATGATTGCATTGATTGAGAAGGTGTACGAGAAGCAACTGTTTCTAATGATTTTAAGAAAGAAGAATGCATTTCTCTACCTAAAGTTTTTAAATAGTTAGCAAGAGGATGATCATTATCACTATCAATGTCTATAATATCATCAATTTTACTATTTTGTTCTTTAATGATTTGAGTATTTAATTTAGTTAAAGCCTCTTCATCCCAAATATCAGAATCTTCTACAGTACCTTGAGTTAAGAATTGATAAAATCTGTTTGCTGATTTATTTTTACTTACTTTAAATAATTCAGCAGATGTAAATTCAGGATCAGATGTTTCTGAAATTTTAGCTGTTGTATAATTTAAGTGATTAACATAAAAACCAGGGTTCTTAGTGTAAATTATTTCATTACCTAAGCTATCAATATAGATTTTATCTTCTTGACTTGATAACGAATGTATTTGATTTCCATCTGAATCAATTCTGTATAAGTTTCCATTTTCTGAAAATTTATCAATTTTTAATTCAGTTAAACCATTTATTTGTTCTGGATATGTTGCAATATAATAATGATTTAGTTTTCCTGTAAACTTATTTTTACTACCATTTAATAAAGCAATACTATAATTACTTTCATCAGCAGTAGGTTTAATGTTATTAATCAACTTATAAGTAAAGAAATCTGGATCATTAGCTATATCAGTTAATTGATCATATTGATCAAGTCCAAACTCATTAATAAATATTTTAGGAAGAATTAATTCGTAAGGTTTTGACTTAATACTTGTTTTATTAACTAAGACTTCTTGTCCATCAATTAAGACTGTTTGTTTATCAGTAAAATCGTTTCCGTTTTCTGATAAAACTAAGTTATCTTGTCTAACAAGTTTACGTAGATATTTCTCTAATTGTTTATAATCAAATTCTCCATTAGGTAAAAGATGTTCATAGTTATGTTTAAATACAGAATAAAGTTCTTGTTGTTTAAGGAAATCCTTTTCATCAAGTATTTCTTTTAAATCAAACAATGCTCTAACAGAGTCTAAATCCCATAATGAATAATCATAACTATTTTCTCCAATATTACCTTTAAATAATACATCATAGTTTCCTAATTCGTGACCTACTGTAAGGTCTTGAACTATAGAAGTATAACCTCCTTGTAATATACGTCTTTTTATATCACTACGTTGTCTTGGAGTTTTAATCTGTACAGATTTTCCATCAATTATATAAGTTTTACCTATTTCTAAATAATTGAAGTTTATATTTTGTACAGGTTGTCCGTTTTCGTCAAGTGTTGTTTCAAGTACAACAGGTGCATTTTGTTGTATTGCTTGAAGATATTCTTCAGCAGATATTCCGTCTTCGTTATATTCTAATTGTTCATACTTTACATCAATGTATCTAATTGAACCATCTGGGTTTGTTCCCTTTGGTATAGTATACATTTGCATAATATTATACGATGGAGTAAGAACTGATAAGATTCCTGGAATTTTCATTTTAATACCAGAATTTGTTAAGAATACAGAAACTGTTGATAAGAATTTAGCATATACAGCAGGATTATCTTTTGGAAGTTTCTCTAAGAAATCCTCAGTTTTTAATTTTTGTCCTGTTTTAACTTTATCAATTAATTCAGATGCGAAAACAGAAAGTAAATCATTTTCACTCATTGATTGTCTTGCTAATGCTTTAACAACTGTATTAACAGTAGCTTCAACAATTGCTTTTTGAGTGTCAACATTTTCATCATTAATATACTCTTTAATTGGTTCAAGTAATTCACTTGTTCCTATATCAGTAAGTGTTCTTAATGCTCTATACATTTCCATAGAATCATCAAGAGAGAATCCTTTATGTGCACAAGCATTCATAACCTGTGTCATAAGTGATAGTTCAGATCCGTCTGCGTGATGCTCTTTATCAAGCTGAATACCTGCTTGATACATATGGATTTTCATAAAGTTTAAAGGTTCATCATTAAAGAATAAATCCTTTGTATTTATGTTTGCAGCACCTTGTTTAACAGCACCAACTGTAGGCATATAATGAATATCAGAATGTTTTAAAGGTTGATATACATCGTCTTGTGTTCTAATGTTAGCAATTTCTTCTTCAGTAAGTTCTGCTCCTGTATTAGGATTTAAACCTATTGTATTCATTGCAGTTACTACATTTTTAATAGAAAATTCAGAAGGAACTAATTTTCCGTTTATAACTTCAACAGAATTTTTACCTCCAAATAAATTCCATAAACTATAGTTAGAATCAACAAGAACTCCACCTTCAACGTCTTCAGTAAATAAATTATTTAAATTAACTACTTCTGTTTCATCAACATCTCTAGTTAATTCACATTTTAATGTTCCTTCTGGGTTATAAACTCTAACCATTCCACCAAGAACATCATATCTATTATTACCTTTATTTACTATTTGAGTTACTTTATAATATTTATTTCCTTTTCTAAAATAGTAAGGAACTTGTATTCTCTTTTGTATTCCACCTAATATATCAACAACAACAGGTTCACCATTTGGACCAAACCATTTACCTTGTGTCATTTTATACATCATTTTTTCCATGAAAGGTGATGTTCTAATCCAGTCATTAGTAAGTCCGAAACCTGCAGTTTTAATAATACCGCCGTTTGCAGTTCCTTCATCATAGAAATGAACGAATTGTTTCTTAGTAATACCAGCTTTAGCAGCACCAAGAGAATTATTTTCAAGATGAACTATAAATGGATTTACAAAAGTAGCACCGTCAAATGGTTTAATACCATCATCAATATCTCCTGTTACGTTATATTGAACATCTTTAACATCATCAATAACAGCAATATTATAGTCAGTAGGTATTCCATTTATTAATCCTAAAGCAAACTCTTGCATAGTAGCAGTCATAGATACATTACGTTTGTGCTGAGCTTGGAAACGTCCAGCTTCGTCATGTTCTATATTTCCATCTGATTTTTTAAGAGGATGTGCAGCAAGAGTTCCTACTGTAGAAATCATAAATTCTTGAGTAAATAAATAATCAAGAGTGTTATATTGGTCTACAAGTGGATTTAATTTAAATTCAACATTGAAGTTTTCTAAACCTGTTAATACTTGAGGTTCATAAAGAAGATCAGAATTTGCAAGTTTATCTAATGCGTATATAACATCATTATAATTTCTAATTAAATCAGTTTCTTCAAATTGTTTAATTTTTGCTAAATCTTCAGGAGTTTGTCCTACTTTTTTCTTTAAACCTATATAATTATTAACATCAACCTCTTTTCCTAAATTAACTAACTCAGAATTAAGATGTTCAAGTAATTTCTGTTTAATTCTTATTAAATCAGTTTTAGTTCTAATGTCATGTTCAATACCATTTATTTTAACACGTCCTAATATTAATTCTCCATGTTTATCGTCAATCCAATTTTTATTTTGTTCTTTTAGATATGTTGTAATAGGAGTATTTTCTGTTAAATCAACTTTAAAATTAGAACGTAATAATGTTCCAAGAACGTCTGCTCTTTTATGGTTCATAAATTGATGGAATTGTGTAATTTCTCCAATATATTGTGGTTCATCTACAAATTGATCAATATATTGTAATATATTTTTATTTGGAGAAATACTTCCATCTTTATTAGTTATAAAATGGATTTGGTCTGTTATTGAAACAGGTTTATGTCTATTTCTTAAATTATAGTCTTTAATTAATCTATTTAATGCACGAGCTGAATCATATTTAACTTTTCCTGTCTCAGGATCAACAATTTTATGTTTTTCATTAAATGCATCAAATGAATTTTGTGTATAACGTAATGAATTTTGTGTTCCAGCTAATACTGTATCAAAATCAGAATTAATTTTAGATTCAACGTTCCTATAAATGTCACCTAATTCTCTACAAATTAATCCTTCTAATTCACTTGGAGTTAAATCGCGAAGTGCTTTTTCTTCATTACCTATTTTAACTCTATAATTTAAATCAATAAGTATACGACCAATAGTATTTTTATCAGAGTTTACAGAAGGAATTAAAGCAATAGTTCCATTTCCTATTAAACGATTATAATCATTATTAGGTATTAAACCTCCTATAAAATCATATAAGAACATTGAAGTCTCAAATTCATTTACATTGAATTTTGTATGATCTCTTACAGTTAGTAAATCATAATATTCACGTGCTGTATAAACACCTTTTAATAATTTAGTGTCAAGAATCATTGCGTTTTTAGTAGCTGAGTTAATGCTTTTATTTTGTAGACTAAATTGAGATTGTATACCACCTAAAAGACGACTTAAAGATTGTTGAGATTGAGCACTTCCAGATCCACTTTTAATTTGTGAAGATGATAAAAGACCTTGCTCTATTGCAATAGCATTAGCAAGTGATTCGATTGTATTAATATCACTACTGTGTATTAAATCAATCTCTTTCATATTTTTATCAATTCTGTAATTATGGTTCTCTCCAAAAACATTTGAAAGACGAGATTTTATTGTTGTAACAAAGTTAAATCCTTTAAGAGTAACATTAGAAACAATAGAATTAAATAATATTCTTGATGCAAAGTTAGTTAAATTTGTAAGATTTGTACTTAATTGTGAACTTTGCATATTTTCTAATGTTGTTTCAGAAATATTTTGTCCTAAAACGTTATTAATAAAATCAAATAAATCTGATTTATTATAACTTTTACTATAAAGTGTTAAACTTGTTGCATTTTTACCATTTACATTATAAGAAACTTTACCGTCTATATTAACTTCAACTTTAATAGAAGTATTTGGAATATTAAATTCAATACCATTAAAGTTTCCATCTTTGTTCTTTTTATAAGTAATTGTAGTTCCTTTTATAATATAAGTATCATTTCCGTTATCAATACATTGACCAGGAACTAATTTATTATTTTTAGCTTTAGCAGCTTGTCTAATACTACGAAGTAATGTATCAAGTCTTGTATTATTCATATTTCTTACTTTTACAAGTCCGTCTTGTCCTTTATAATATTGTAAGAAATTAATTTTAAAAATAGAATCACAAGCTTGTGCCATTTCTTCATAAATAGTATTAGTTTTATCTGATCCAACAATAGCATTTACTGCTGTAAGATCATAGCTACTTGTAATACCTTTATGTATAGAATAAATAACGTTTTTATCTTCAATTCTAAATTTATTAAATACACCTGTATCAGAAGTGATAGCATCGAAAGTTCTTTGATTAGATAATATTTCAAATAAAGCACTTAAATACTTTTGAGGATTTAATCTAATAGAATTAATAATTTGCTTAAATGATTTATCTTTAATTACTCTTTGAGTATATAAAGATAATGAGTCCTCATATTTTTCAATGAAATTATCATCAAATAAAATATCATCTCCATCATATACACATTCTTTAATACGTCCTAATATATCAGAAAAGGTTGCAAAATCTAAGTAACCTATTTGAGTATCAGTTTCATATGTTAATAATGGAGTAGTATTTACAAGTTCTTGAATAATATTATCAACTTCTTCATTAAGTTTTATTTCATCACTATTTCTCCAAGTAGTGTTATTCTTTGTTCCTTTTGCAGAACGGTTATATTTATTTTCTCCTGTAAATCTCATATCACCGAAATCTGTAATTTCGATAGCTTCACCATATCTTATTTTCATAAAAGAATCAAAGTGAGTGAGAATTTGCCAAGAGTTATACGCTTTTAATTTATTTTGATCTTCTGATTTTTCACTTGTTGATAATTTTTCTAACATTCCATCTGGAAAATTATCACGAGCGAGTTGTTTTTGAATTACTGAATCAAGTTTATTAACAATACCTGTATATTGTATATTACCTTGTTCATCAGGCTTATACATAGTAGTATCATCAAATATACTAATATCAAATCCTAAACCAGGAGCATTAAGATAATAATCTTTTAAATAAGAAATAACATTATCAAATAATTCTTGTTGATAATTTCTTATGTTGTTATTTAGTTCGTGTACTGAAGACATAGTTCTTCCGTTAATTCTATCTATTATCATAGAATTAAACAATGCAATAGAAGCTTCTTTTTCTACTTTTAATCTAACATCAACAGCAGTTCCATAAGCTCTAATTAAAAAATCTTTTTTAACGTCTTTACCTAAAACGTTTCTATTTGCATCTAATAGTTTTTCAGTAGATGCAGTATCAACTTCACTTGGAATTAAAGTATTTGCTTCTTGAATGATGTTTTCTATTTCTCTTTCATCATCAAAGAAAAATGCTTCTCCCATCATTCCATAATTGTTAGCAACTTTAACGATTTCGCTAACTACATCATTTAAAGGAACATAATCCTTATAAGTTTGAAATAAAGATTTAAAATTTAATTTAATCTATGTTGAGGACAGGTCTAATTCACCTGCCTCAAAACATAGATTAGCTATATCTGTTTCAATCTTTTTTCTTACTTCATCAGTTATTGAACATAATTGACTCATACTAATTTTATTTTTTTCGATTGAGAACCACAATTAGTTTCTGGCTCTTTTTTCTAAATTGTATCTAAAACTTTTTGTAATAATTGTTCATCTGAAATTGCTTTACCAAATAATACTTTAGCTTTATCTAAATCTAATGGGAAGTTCTATAATTCTGTAGTAAGTTCTACACTATTTGCAGCGTTTAATATTTTATTAATTAAACCTCTCTACATAATATGAATATTTCCTATATTATCTAATAAAGTTTTAGAAATATTATTGAAATCGTCATCTGTCAATACATAAGTAGCTTCTTTTCCTTTAGATGTAAATATTTCAATAGCTTCTTCACTTTCATAATAGTTAGCTTTATAAACTTCTCCTGTATCTTCGTTTTTAATAACAAAAGATGCATCACCATTATGATTTAATTGTAATGAAGATATACTATTTACTGAATTTTCATCTAATAATAGAGATTTCTTAAAGTCTACTTTATTAAATATTTTTAATTTGCCATTTATTTTAAATGCTATATAATCTGTTTTATCATTTATTTGTTGAGCAATGTTTCCGATTTCATCTGTTCCTAATGAAGCCATGTTAATATCTAAACCTGTTTTCTGTTTAACTTCATTAAGTATTTTACTAATCTTTTGATATTTAGAATTAGGTTGATAACCAGAAACAGAGTGACGATGAATATAATCCATTCTATCAGACTTTCCATCATTGCTAAGGAAATCATCAAGTAGAGGTTGTACATTACCATAGAAAGTATTAGTTATAACATTTCCATGAATTTGATAAGGTAGTGGTTTTCCGTTTACCATTACATTATAATTATTATCTTGGTCTAATTCATTGAATGGTCCGTAACTCTAACCTTGGATTTTCTTATTAGCTCTTAAATAAATATTTAAATTGTTCTTTTCAAGTATATCTTTTATAGCATTAACCACATCTTGATTACTTCTTAGTTTTCCACTTAATCTCTTACTTGGAATACTAGACTTAACTTCTGGGTATGCTAACTCCATTAATATATTTTTAAAGAAATGTCGTTTTTGTACTGTATTTCCTTCAAATTTTATAGTTTCTAATAAGATGTCATCAATAGATCTATTATCATTTGAATCTTCGCCTATAGTTTTTATTTCTTCAAGAAGTTTCTTTACAAGTTTAACTTTCTCAACAGAATTATTAAGCCAACTATTTTGAAGAATTGAATTTACAAAGTTTTCATCTGCAAATAAGGCTTCAATTATGCGATATCCTGTTTCTGAATTACCTACATTTGGAATAGCATCTGATACTTTAGTATATATCTTAGCAAGATTTAATAAATAATCTTCTGTACTAATTTTAGGTGGAAGAACATATATTAAACTTACACGAGGTGATTCAGCTTTATTATTTAAATCTTCAATAAAAGCATTAACTAATTCTTTAGTATTAGTTAAAGACTTATCTGTACTCATTAAAACAAATGGATAACCAGGAGCTATTAAATACTCATTTCCATCTATTTCTATTAATTGACCTTTTGCATTTTCAATAGTTCCGTTTTGAGAATACATTAATTTAGATATTACTAAATCTTGTTTTTCATTTAGTGCAGAAATATTAACGAATTCTGGTTCGTATTCATATCCTTCCTCTAAATAATCAAATCCTCTTTCAGTACCAATAGGAACTATACCTTTATTACTAAATGCTTTAGCAGGAGTCCAGTTTTTATCTTTAATTTTTCTAAAAGAATCATCTGTTATACCTCTATATAATTTAATTAATTTTATAAAAGGATCGTACTTATTTTTAAATATTTTAAATATATCATCAGCTTTATTTAGAATATCATCTAATTGTTTAGCATCTGCTATATCTGTGAAACCAACTATAGGAGCTAAATCTTTTCTAATATCTTCTAATGAATTAAATATTGTTATAGGATTTGGGAAACATAATAGAGGTAATTCTAAAATGTCTTCTCCATTACTTGCAATTTCAATAGAAATTGTTTTTCTTAAATATTTATAAGATTTTCCATTAACAGAATTAGTAAATTGAATAGTTTCGTCTTTGTGTCTTTGTAAACGACGAAAATCTCCTGTTGAACTACTCCATTCTGAATCACTATCCTTTGGTTCAGAATGACTAACTAATCCAAATATCGTTGAAATTCCATTAACTCCAAAATATTTATCAAATATTTTATTAAGTTTTGCTTCAAGTTTTGCTTTATCAGCAGTATTGAATACAGCAGAACGAATTTCATTAATTATTGCATTATACTCAACTATTTTACGAACACTCTTTCCTAATTTTTTATCAAGATTCATAAGACCGTTTATACTGTCTAAACGAAGTTCATGTCTTGCTGTATCAGAACCCCATTGAACAGGATAACCATTTACGTCCTAAACACCTGTTTCAAATGTATTAAACGTATACATATATAAATTATATAGTTTATTAGCATCTGAAATTTGAAGGTCTGGGTTTCCGTCAAAGGTATCTGTTAATCCTATTACAAGTCCTTCTGCATCTTCTTCTGTTTGTACTCCAAGTCCATTTTCAGGAATTTCCTCCTCTTCAGTATTTGCAGAGTTAAGATTAGTATAATATGCTTTAGATTCATCTGATCTTGCATATGTGACGGCTTCATTTTCATTATCAAATACTTTTATTAATTTCTTATATAAGTCATCAACTGACATAATAAGATATTCTGTAGGAGAATTAGGAGTTAATTCAATTTTTCCATCATCGAAAATTTTATTAACTCTAAATGCATGATGTCCATTTTCTAAACCACTTTCTATATAGTCACGAGAAAATACAACCCAATCTCCAACTGATAATTTATCACCATTTGGTAATGTTGTATCTTGTAATTCAAGTGGTTCTGGCTTTGTATAAGTACTAGTTCCATCGTCTACATTAACTGTTTCCAGATAATCTGAATATAGTTTTGACATTCTATTCTTTTCTTCTTCATCAGAAAGAGTAATAGATCCATCTTGGTCAATTATATTATCAACATATGCTCTAAAATCATCATCACTTAAATTAGCTAATGATGATTTAGCTTGTGAACCTCCTCCAACAGGTTGAACTGTTCCTGTATTTCCTGTATTTAATCCATTATTACTTGGTGTAGCAGGTGGATTATTAGTTGGAGTACTTGGAGCAGGTGCATTTATATTAATAGAAGGATTATTTGTTGGTGTTGTTGGAGCACTTGGTGGAGTTGAAGTAGGGTTATTTGTAATACTTTCAACTTTAGTAGGTGCTACATATTTAACAGGATTTCCTGAAGTTGTAACTCTTGTTAATACATCCTTTCTATTCTTTGCAAATTTAGCAATAGAATTTTCTGAGAATGATTCTGAGTGAGTTTCTGTATCTTGTATACTGTTTATTCCAGCTCCATCAGTAATAACTAAACTACCTTGTGAAGAACGAGTAATAGCTGTATAAAGATCATTTTTAAAGTTACCATTTTCTTCAGAAAGTTCTATAATATAGTATTGTCCTTCTTTACCTTGTGAGGTAGTTCCTGGAAGTAACTCTATATAATCAGAATATTTTTCTGTTAATTTTTTATAAAGGTCAGATTCTGTACCATCTTCAAATACATATCCTATCTTTTCACCTTCATTTAAAGTTTGAACTATTCTATCAACATCTTTTAATATTTCATCTAAATCATCAGATAAATCTAATTCTCCATTATCTCCAGATACAGAATATACTTTATCACCATATAATCCTGTTTCATCCTCATAATAATGAAGGTCTAAGTTACAATCATTATTTACCCAATATTGAGCAGGACCAAGATTCTTAGTTTTCTGATAATTATTAGTTCTCATTGAGATTCCTAACTTAGGAGATCTAATGAAGTTTATATTATATAAGTTTATAGGAAGATCAAATTCAAGATCGTGCTTTTTAAAACTATAATTTCCTGATATTCCAGACTGGTCACAATCACCAGCACCAAGAATAGTTAATCCATATTTCTCAGCATATACATTTAAAGTATCAAGGTCAAACATTCCAATATTACTAATTTCATCAATAATGATTAAACTATAAGGTTTATCGGTTTGAATTACCTCTGTTGTTGATCTAACTTCTTTATCAGAATTTAAATCATATGTATTTTCAGGAATATCCCAATAATTATTTTTATCTTTTGTAGAACGATTCTTATCTCTTGCTGATTGACCACCTAATGTGATAGAGTTCATCATGTCTTCTAAAGACATTGCTTTAGTTTTATTAGGATCTAGATTTAAATATTCAATAGAACGTTGTGCGTTTTTAACAGCTGCTTTTCTATCCTCTTCTTTTGTGCTATTACCTGCTGCATATACAAATGCAACATTATCAAGTATGCCAGCATTTTTTAAAGAAGCATTATTCTGTATCATTTTAATAGTTGATAAATAAACACCTGTACTTTTTCCAGAACCAGGGATTCCTTCTGTAAATACAATGCTTGAATATTTAGGAGCTATTAAAGAAAGGAACGGATAATCCTTATATTTATCAGAAGCAGCACTACTGTCAGACCATTTCTTACTAAATGTTAAATTATCATTTTGTTGATTGATAATTTCAAGTCTTCCATCTTCATCTAAAGTACTCCAATCATCTTTAATTGCTTGTCTGAATCCATTATAAAAATCAGTAAAGAAATCTTTATTAACAATGGATGCATAGTTCTCATAAGTTGCAATTTCTTGTGTAGGAATAGGTGCTATCTTATCGTCTATGATAGCAGCATATTCTTTATGGAAGTCTGTAGATTTAAGTGCACCACGAGTTGCTAACCACCAAACAAATGAGTTATCATCTATTGCCTCAAGTTTACTTGTTAAAGTTTCAGTAGGTAATTGATAAAGATTAACATTTTTATGTAGTAAATTAGCAAGTTTTTGTTTATCTTTTACGTTTTCGATATTCTTTTGGAAGAAATCATAAATAGCATCTTCCATTTGAATTACCTCTTCGTCTATTTTATTTTGGTCTTCTGTGCTAAGTGTTAAATTTCTTGTTGGAGCATTTTTACTTAAAGTTGCTAATGAATTAAGTTTATTCTTTAATTCACTTAAACCTTCCCATTCATTATCATCAGGGATGGCAGCAACAAATTGATTTAATCTATTATAGAATAAATAATTTGTATTTAAAGAAACTCTCTTTTGTTCAGCAAATTTTTGTCCAGAAGAAATAGCATAAAGATTATATAAGAAATTAAGTTTATTTCTTATAATTGATAAATCTTGTTTTAACACATCAGCTGTTGAAGATTTAAGTTCTGCTAAATCAACCCATTTAGAGTTACCAACTTTATGGTTAATTTCATTTAATACTTTAGTATAACCATAAATATGATCAATGTTACCTTCATCTACTTTAGATGCTTCAATTACAGAACCTAATAAATCAATAAGATTTAATGCTTCTACAATTTGATCTGATAATGGTTTACTTAATGAGAATTGAGTAACATCAGATTTAACACCATCTAAAATATCATTAATTGTTTTTAATAAAGCTGAAACTTTAATATCACTTCCAACAGATGTAGTAAATTGATCAAGTATTTGTTCAATAGGTGAAGAACTTAAAGTATCTAATTGTTTTTGTATTTCTTTAAATCTGTCTCTATGACCGTTACTTTCTTTTATTTTTTCCTCTGCTTCTTTAAGTTGTTTCTCTTCCTCATCAGAACGCTTTTTCCATCTAAGATTTGCTAATGTTGTATGATAAGGACTAGATTGTTGTCTTAAAACAGATTGAGCCTGAGTTAAAATTTCTTTTAAAGCGTGTTTTACTTCAGAATTAATAAATCCTTGTTTGATATAAGGATTAACTAAATCTTCAACTGATTTAACAAGTTGGTCAGACACTGCAAAATCAAGTTTTTTACTATGTTCATTAGAATCCTTTTTATAATTATTTTCTAATGCTTGTAATTGTAAATTAAGATCATCAATTAATTGAGTCTTTTCATCTTGAGATAAACTTGTGTTAATATTAGCATCATTAATTTTACCTTTTATTTCAGCACGTTGCTCATTAAACTTTTGTTCTAATTTAATAGCATCTTCTACAAGTTTACTATAGTTATTTCTAAAAGTTTCATCAGAAAATACTAAACCAATTCCTTGATATAAACTAGATAATGATGCAGATACTTTTTCTATCCAATTATCAGAATTTCTAACATTAGATATATCTTGATAAAGATTTAACCAATTAGCAAAGTTTTCTTGTAAATTAGCAACATCTTGTGATTGAAGTAACTCTTCATATTTTGCAACATTTTGAGTTAAAATAGGCATTGAATTAACAAGTACATTTTTGAATATCTCAGCAGATTGGTGTACTTGTTCTGCTCTGTCCATTTCTCCCCATGCTTTCCATTCTTGTTGAAGTTTACCTAAAAGATTTTCTGGAATTTCGTTAAACTTCTTTTTAGTTTTATATTCTGCGTAACGAATAAATGATGGTTTAATAAAGTTATTATTAATAGCATCAGTCATTTCATATAATGAATCTTGTAAAAATTCATTAGCACGTTTTCCAGAAATTAAGTCTTCTTTTTGTTGTCTTAAATCTTTTAATTGTCTTTCTAATCTTTGAACTTCGCTTGCTCCGTTTTGTTGATTACCTAATTGAGATTTAAGATTTTTAAGACTTTCTTTTAAAGCAACTTGCTCTTCAGTTGATGCAGTTTGTAATTGTTGCTCTATTTGAGCTATTTGTTGTTGTAATAATTGTTTTTGATTATCAGCAATATCAACTTGTGCGTTTCCTGTTTCTTTATTCTCTGAATTTTCAGTCAATTTACCTTTAGCTGCAAGTAATGAAGCATTTGCTTCAATTAATTTTGTACTTAAAGAGTTAAATTGTTGTAGGAAACGACCTGCTGTAGAAGATTGTTTTAATAGACCAAATTTAATATCTGGTAGTAAATCAACATTTTTTGATAAGAATGAATCATCACTCATTTTAATACCTTCGCTTGAAAGTATATCTTCAAATAATTGTATTTGTGCACGAATTGCATTTTTAGCTGCAAGATCTTGGTTATCTTCATCAGTACCTTGTGCCCAAACATAATTATCACCTTCTTTAGTAAATTGAGTTGCAGATTTACGTCTATCGCCTAAAGTCATTTCATCAACAGTCTTTAGGAACTCCTTAGTTTGTCCATTACGAACAATATATGCAAGTTCTTGAATAGCTTGATCGAATTCCATATGGTCAAGCTTTTTCATATTACGCATATTATCTAAACTAAATCCAGCGGCTCCACCTCCAATAAAACCTCCTAAGAAGTTCATAGAGTATCTACTAAGAAGATCTTGCCAATTAAAATTGTCAAATGCTTCTAAACGAGTATTATCTCCTCTTAACCATCCTATTGCATTAAAACAAGATTTAGAGAAATCTGCTAAAAATTCTTCTGTTACTTCTTCAGTACCTTCACCAAGAGCATTAGCAAATGCTGCTTTTATAGTCTTGTCTCCAGTTGATTTATTAGCTGTATATAAATCTTCAGCAGTTTTTTTACCAAGATTAAAAAGTCTTTTAACATAATCTTTCTTTGCCTCTTTTTCACCTTTCTTTATTGCAGAACTTGTTAAACTTTCACCGAGTTTTGCTGTTTCGTTTTTAGCTTTAACTAATGCTTCACCAATAGCTTTTTGATGTAGTTTATTATAACGAAGTTCTGGAAATAGCCATTCACCAACACCTGTATTAAGTAATGCGGCTTCGGCTGAAGCATATCCAAGTGTAAGCCATAATGCTTCATTATCAGATGCTCCTTGTAATTTAGCCTCACCATAGGTATCACCTACAACAAGACCTGTCATATATGTTTTAGATAAGATTTCTCCTATCTTATTGTATCCTTTAATATAAGAATCAAGTTCAGTAACCGCTCTTTCTTGTCTTACTAATGCAAGTTCTTTAGCGGCTCTTTGAATATCAGTAATAGTTTTTCCTGATTTTACTAAATCATCAATTCTTGTTTTATCAAATTTAGCAATTTGACTTTCTAATTCAGCTAATTTACTTTGATAATTACCATTATTTACAATTCCATATTTATTATTAAAAATAATTGGTGCTTTTTCAAATAAGAAACGTTGCTCTTTAAATTGAGCCATTACATCACCTATTAAACCAATTAAATTTTCAGCAGACCACATATTTTGCTGAGAATATTCTGAAACTGCATTTCTGCCTACAGATTTACTAAATCCTTCCATTTCAGAAAATATAGAATTGTTTATGTTAGTACCAAGATTATCATTAGCAAAATTTGCTCCCATTTTACCTAATGTTCCAAGTAAACCAGCAGTTTGTGATGCTAATCCTAATCCTGTTACAACAGGTCCAATATAAGGAATAAACATAGAACCAACTAAGGCTGCATTTTTAAGTATAGTTCCTCCAACACTTTTATCTTTACCATCAGAATCAAAGAAATCATATTTATTAAATTCAGATCCATCAGTAGTTAAAGTGTTCATTTTATTAAGAACTCTACGTCCGTAAACATCACGTCCATCAAGATTTTCATAATAGAAATTACCAGAAGAATTAAGTTTTAAATCTCCTTTTTTATGTGTTTCTTTTTCACCTGTAACAGGATTTAAATGTTCACCGTCTTCATCCCATTGTGCAGCTACACGAGTTTCCCAGAAATTACTAAACCAAGAATCATTTGGTGCATCTTGCCAAATAGCTTTAGATTCATCAATAGTTCCATCAGGTCTTGTTGCCTCTCTAGGATTTGCAAGAACTTTTTCTCTTTGTGCAAGTTCATCCCATGTATATTTTCCATCTTCTACCTTACCTAAACGAACAATACTTTGTGTAGATTTAAATGGATTACTTTGTTTTACCCAATTTATTTCTGGACCTTTTCTTCTTTGTTCAAGAGGTGCAAAAATATTATCTCTGTGATAGGTACGACTTTTCTTAGCGACGTCATCTGTATATGCGTCACTAGCCATTATATTATATGTTGATTGAGCTACTTTATAAAAATCATGAAATTTACTTTTACTAAAGTTTCCTTCATCATCTTTAAAAATGCTCATATTCTGAATTTTCTATGAATTTAAATACTTGTCTTCACTTTCTAAAGCAGTATTATCAGCTGTTAATCCAACTGTCTTTAGATTACCTAAAGACAGTCCAGGATTAGCAGTCATATTTAAAATTAAATCATAATTCTTTTCCATTATTCATCAAGACGACCTTGTAACTAAGTTGTTTCTTGTAAATCGTGATCTTGTTGTAAACCAGCTATTCTTTCATTTTCATCTATTTTGGTATGACTATCATCACCCGCCATAGCAGCAAATTCATCAACAACAATTGGAATAAATATAGTACCTTTAAACATTTGATCATGTGTAGACCACCAATGTTGTCCGTTACCCCACATTTTATCCCACCAACTTGATTTATCAAATTCAATATCTTTTCCTTTTAATTCTTGTTGTGAACCGCTAATGTGTGCTTCATTATTGAATAACTTTAAGTAACTTTCTAATTCATTATCTGAAACTTCTTTTAATAAATCATTAAATGATTGATCATCATCAAATGCTTTACTTAATGCAACACCTTGCATAACTCCAAATCTTGCCCAATGAGTTGTAATTAAATTACCACTTGCATCATATTTAGTAGGAAGATTGTATTTAGCATATATAGCATTAATTGAATCATAATCTTGTTTTTCTTCTAAGTTTGCAGCCTTTATTTCTCTATCAGCTTTTTCTTTTAATGCAAACATTTCATAATTAGGAACAATATTTCCTTTTTGTTTTTCCGCTATATCAATAGGAAAATCAATAGAAGTTATACGTCCATCAGTACACATTAATTCAGATAAATGTGCTTCTGATATAGGTACTCCACCCATACTAACATTATTCCAATCAAGAACTCCATTATATCCACCTTTATTAATAGTAGCTAAACTTGAAGCTCCTAATATTTTACCAGAATTATTTGTTAATGATGAAGTTATACCTTGAACAACTAAACCATCTGTAGTTCCATTCATTATTACAAAAGATGAAGGCTTACCGTTACCTCTAATGAAATTAGAAACAACTCCTGGTTTGTATTCATTTTTCTCACCACCTTCGCCTTCTTTCTTAGCACCTGGTTTGTTACCCTCAGCATCAAGAATATAGCTTTCTCCATAATCTTGTTTGCTTGTAGTTCCAGAAGCAACAAAATTAGCAACAAGAAGTTTAGCATCTTGTTCACTACCTGACTTCAATTTAAGAACTGCTTTAGAGTTTTCAGGTAACATATTCCATATATAATTGATAGCTGCTTGTGCTTGATCTCTTTGAGTAGATGTAGCATTTTTAATTTTATATAATCCTTCAGGTTTTATTTCACCTGTTTTATTATATATTTCTTTAAGTGCTTCTACACCTTTTATAACAGTATAAGATTCTCTTGTATTATCATCGTGACCAAGACTTCCAAGTGCTCCTTTAATTTGTTTATTAATTTCAGTAAGACCAATACCATTTGATGCTATATCCATTAAAGCATCATTGTTAGCATAGTCTGGATTATAGGCTCTCATATAAAGAATATTTGAATTAGTAAGAGCCTTGTATCTGTGTTTATTCTATAAATAAGTATCTATAGAAATTTGAGATATTTCTCCGTCCCTATCTGTTACTAATACTCCTCCAGAATCTGTAACGGCAATTTCATTCAATCCGCCATTTTGGTCAAGTGTCTTTTTAATATCATCATATTTCTTTTTACTAAAATTAGCAATTTTAATTCCTAATAAAGTATCAGCATATTGAGTTGCAATTTGATTGATACTACCAAAAAGACTATCAGATGAACCGAATATACTAAAACCAGAATCTGTACCTAATGCAGATACTAAACCTGATTTAAGAACGGACATATCTGAAGGAAGTCCATCTATTTTATCTAATGCTTTAAGAACATCTTTATCAGTTAACGCATCAGATTTTGTTTCCTTTGTAGATGCAGTAGCACTTTGAGGTTGTGCTACTGATCCACTAGGAGTTGTGACCGTTACTGGTCTATAATATTGAAAAGGTGGTAAACCACCTCCAGATTGTAAAAATTTTATCATATTACCACTTACTCATTAACTTGTTAAGAATAGCTTTTGTGATAGCACTGCTATCTCCAATTGCTTTCTAAGTAGTTTTTATAGATTCTGAAATTCTTTTATCAAATCTTCTATTGTCATCAAGTCGAGCCTTGAATATATTATCATAAATTGTTCCACCTTTTGCTTTCTTAGTAGGCATTGAATATGAATAAGGATTTTTAGATATTTGTAAATCATTCCAATTTACTCCATATCTATTAGCACTATATCGTCCCATTTGATTATAAGCATCTACTTTATACTTATTTGCAATAACATCCATATCCGCTTTATATTTAGAAGCATTTGCTGTGTCTTTATTTTTAACAGCTTCTTCATAACCTCTACGTGCTTTTACATAAGCTGGATCAACATTCATATGATAATTTGTTAACAATTGAACTTGTCTTTGATTCCATTGTTCTTGCATATCAGCAATTTGTTCTTTCTTTAACTCAGCTTTTTGCTCTTCCATATCTCGTTTAGCCTCAGCCTTAGCGAGTTTTTGTCTTAAATCTAATTCATATTTATCACTTAATGCAGAACGAACTTGTAAATTAGCTGCATCACGTCCGTTAAGAATATCTATGTCCATATTCTTTTTATTAACAAGTTGACCGTTGTTAAAATTACCTGTTTCAACTTCTTGAGCGTGATTGTAATTTCCAACTTCAACAGCCTTATCAGCATATGCTTGACGTTTTTCATCTGCTTTTAGACCTGCTTCTTGTTTTACTTTAGTAGCATCTCTTGCAGCATGAAGTCTTGCTAAAAGACCTGTTTCTGTATTAGCAACACTATTTTGTGCTTGACGACCTTGTGTATTAATTTGTCCAGCGTTTTGTTGTCCATTTGCTAAGATATTATAAACATCAGCAGTTGGAGCAACCATACTATTAGGATTTTTTAAAGGAAGTTGTTTTCCTAAAGCTCTATCAGCTAATAAATTATTAGTTCTAATAGTATCAAGTGCTGTTCTTAATGCAAGTGCATCAGCACCTAAACGAGTTGGATCAAAATTAGATTTAGGTTGAACTACTGAAGGATTTGTTGTAGTAGGTTGAACTTCTTCCTTAGTAGGAGGAGTTATTACTGACTGTTTGTTTTGAGGTTGTGGAGTAGGTTGTGGATTAGGTTGTGGTTGAGTTGGATCTTTAATAAGTTTATACTTTCTTATTAATCCATTTTCAACATCAATACCTTGATCAGTAGGATCAATCCTATATCCTTCTGGTAATTTATCTCCATAATAACCATCTTGTCCTTCAATATAATAAACTTTACCTTTATAAACATCATGTCCTGTTGCATTTAAATGGTCTTCCCATAAACGATTTCCATTATATTTAGCATTTACAAAATTACCAAAATTAAAAATGCCGTCTTTAATAATGTTATTCTTTTCAAACCATTCTTTACCATGAGTAGTAGAATGATTATATTTTAAATAATCACGTGCCCACTTTTCAGCAAGAACAGGGTTTGTTAATAATTGTTTATAAAAGTTTTTATTTCTATCTTCAACTAATTTACCTTGATTATGATAAAGTTCTAATTGTTTAGGATCTGTATAAGGTTTATTTCCTTCTACATCATAAAGATTGTTTTTAGGACTTACTTTATCTGTAACATCAATATTACGATTTACATAATCAAAATCAGTATCATTTGTAAAGTTATTACGATAACGATTATCTAAATCATATATTACAGCGTTCCAAATATCATCTGTTGGTAAACCATATTGTTTTACTGTTTTACCACCTGCTTGATATTTTTCAATTAGACGTTCTATACGTCCTCCTTTTTTATATCCACCAATTGTTAGTTTATTATTTCTTCCTATCATTCGTGTTGCTGGAGGAATTGGTGATGGAGTATTAGAACGTAATGGAGAATTAGGTAAAGCTGCAACTCTTGTAGGTGTTACACTAGGTGCTACAACAGGTGTTGCAGATTTTGTAACAGTAGTAGGTTTATAACCAATTGATGGTAAATGTAACCAAGATGGACGATTTACATTCATTTGCATCATTCCGACTTCTGAAACAGGACCTTTTCTATATATTGAATTATTAGCAACTAAACTAAAATCATATACTGGAGATTTAGTTACTCTAGCTGATTTTCCAAATCGACCAGCATCTGTAGGCTTAAGATTTTCACCAAATACATTACGACTAAATGCTATTTCATCATTATGTCCCATTGATTTAATCATTTGGTTCATTTCATCTTGAGTCTTAGCTGTTTTTAATTTGTCTAATTGCTGTTGATTTAATTTAATGTTACCTTTTTTACCTTTAATAGTAATTTCAGTATTATTAGTTTTTGTGGCATTTTTAATAGCTCTTGCTTTAAGTGTACTACTTCCAAGTTTTGTTGTATTAGAAACACTTGTTAGCAATTTAACCATAGCCATATAATCATCAACTGTACCTTTACCAGATTCTATATTTTTATATGCTTGTTCTGCAGCACTTACATCACCCATTGTTGCACCAATACTAAGTGCCCAAGGAACAAATGCTCTTGTTGCTTTCCATGCTTTTGATAATTTAGTTCCTGTACCTACTAATGGAATAGCTCCAATAGCAGTCATTCCTAAACCTTTAGCAAAATTCCAAGCTACATCACCTGCTGAATATCCTTCTGAAATATCAGCACCTGCTCTTGCAACATCAGATATAATACCTTGACCTAAAGAAATTGCATTTCCGTAACCTGGTACAAAAGAAGCAACAGCACCTGTTAAATCACCAACAGCAGAATAGAATCTAACTTTATTTGCAGTGTTCATATTATCATATGCTTCACCTAAACTATTCGCTTTCTTAGAACCATTCTTTACTGCTTCTTCTGGTCTATTTTGAGCTTTTGATGCAGTTTTAATTTTATCTTGTCTTGCTTGTCTAGCATTTTTTGTTTCTTCTGCGAGAATTTCTCTAATACTTGCACCTTGTTGAGCAAAAAGAATACCACCTTGCTTATATTTAGCATTATTAGTAGTCCACCATTTTTCGTTTTCTTCAAACAAATATGGATTTGATTTAGTTTGTATTTTATTTAAATCACCTGTTCTACTATTATATACCCAAGCATATCCGTTATTATAACGAGTATATCCTCTTAAAGCATATAAACCGTTTCCAAGTTTTCTAAGATTTTTTGTAAAACCATCTCTTTCGGCACGTTCAGATTCTATATCAAGTAATGCTCTAAGTCTATGTTTAACACCTGAATTTGCCACTTTATAATAGTCAATAAAAGATCTATTCTTACCTGACATTAATTGTTCATACTTATCAATGATAGTATCGTGTATTCCGAAATTTGGTGCATCAGTATTTTTATAATAGTTTAAACTATATTTTGGATCGTGTAAACTAAAATTAGTTGCTTGGAAATCTTTAGAAACTTCATCAAACCAATTATTAAAGTTGATGTCTTGAATTTCTTTTCTGATTTGAGCTTGAGATTGTTGTTTATCACGATTGAATTTAGCTGTTGCTAAAGAAGTAGCATCTTCTAATGAAACACCAGGTCTTTCTTGCATTAATTGTTTAGCAAGTACTTTTATTTTGTCATCATCAGAAAGTTGAGCAGGTTCTTCTGGATTTTGTTGAGTTGATTGTTCTGTACCATCAGCTAACCATGACATTGCTTGAGTACTTGTCATATCACCAACATCCATTAAAGCACGTAATACATTATCGTTATATTCTCCTTTTTTAAGAAGAGATATAGCATTATCAATATGAGAAAGTCTTTCATTTTTATCTTTATATTTACTTCCTTCATAATCAATATCTTGTGTATTTACATCTGCTTTTAATTTTTCTAAATAATTAGCTAAAGCATTCATTCTATTAACTCTAGAACGAACTCCGTTAGCATCAACAGCATCTTGATTTAGCCAAAGTTTAATATCTTGGTCAGAGCCTGTATAATTACCACCATAAAAACTATTATTAATGATATTACCTAAAGCTCCTCTTGTATCTTCGTATTTAAGTCCTTTCTTTTTATTATCTTCTTGATAGGTGTCCATTCCTACGCCAAGTTCCCATAAATATTGAGCTGCTTTACCGTAAGAGTTTTTCTGGTCTGAATTATTTGATAATGTACCTGTCTTATCGAATAATTCTCCATTTTCACCCATTGAACTAATATCTCCTCTTTCGATACTTTGTAATACTTTATTAAAAGCATTATCAGCATCAACAGCATCATCGCCTGAGATATTATAATTTGATTTGAAGGTGTTCCAATTCTTTTTAGCTAAGTAAATAAAATCATTTTTATTTACATTTCTACCTCCTATGTCAAAAAGGTTAGAATTAACGGAACCACCTTGCTAAAATTTCTTTACTTGAGCCATATTAAATGAAAAAGGAGCACACATTGTTAGTGTGCGCTCCTAAAATAAATTACTTCTTAATTCTCTTTACTAATGTTCCACCTCTGCGATAAACAGGTTCTCCCATTTCCTCAGCAGGTGCTTCTTCAGGTGCTCCACCGCCTTGTGCTTGCTGTAGAAGTTGAACAAATACTTGACATACTTGCATAGCTGCATTACAATCTTGTGTTTGTAATGCTTGTAAAGCCATTTGAGCAATCTGCATCATTGGATCTTCTCCACCACCTTGTGGTGCTCCTCCTTCTGGTGCTCCTACTGGTGCACCACCTGCTTCTGGTGCAACTTCTCCACCTTGCTGGAATTTCTTAGTTTTGTTACCGTTTGTAAATAATATTTTCATAATAAATTTGTTTAAATTTAAACTTTAATTTTTTAATACTCAAATATAAATAATATTTAAGTAAAATCAAAAAATAAAATTAATTAAATTAAATAATAAAATATATAGATTATTCTTCCGATTTTTTACCATCTTCGTTATTAGATTCTACATATTCTATAGGTCTTTCATCTTGACCTTTTAAAACTTTGAACATATATCTACCGAGAGCCTTGTAATCCTTGTCATCTTTACTTTTATCAGCTTTTTTAGCCTTTTTGATAAGAATTTTTGTTTCTCTACGAGATACGATTCTTTCTCCGCCTTGAAGCCACATTTGAACTGAACCATCTGGTGCAAGAACTTTCATGATACCTTCTACTTCATCTCCTTCAAATTTTAGTTCGTCTCCTGGTTTAATTCCGGAATCTGCATTAACTTCAAGTACGTATGCTACATCTTTTTCTTCAATATAATCAAGAGATAGAGGTTTACCTTGTTTTACACTTATTACTTCTTGATCATCATTTATAAAAACTATATCAAGTGGTATATATGTATCTTCCATCCAATAAGCAACATCCTCTGGAGGATTGTGATAAAATAACATACCTTCGTCTTCAGGTAATTCTTTTACATTTTGTAAACCTTTTTCTCTTTCCTCTTCAGTTTTACATTCTTCAACCTTATAGGATTTATTGCCTATTTTAATGTTTATCATAATTTTTATTAATGAGTGAAGAATCTTCCAAGTTCAGAATTTTGTGCTCTTAATCTTGCTTCACGCTGAATATCATTTTCTTGATTTCCACCTGGTCTTGCTTGAATTGGAGCAGCGTCTGTTCCTTTTAATTCAGCAAATTTAGGTGCAATTAATTTAAATGAATTAAGAAGATTACTATTACTTTGTGGAGTCTGCACAGTTGCTGATGGCTGTGTTGGTGTTGTTGGAGCTGCAGCTGGAGCTTGTCTTCCAATAAAGTTAACAGCTTGTTCAATAGTATCATCACCTTTACGAGAACCATAAATAGGATTCATTTCAGATGCTCCGTAAAGTTTCATTAACTGATCTTTTGCGTTAAGATACTGTTCTAAAGTTAATCCTGCTGGTAAAGTTTCTCTTCCATTAGGAATAACTGCTCCTCTCTATGCTTTTGGAATTAATTTTAATTTATTAGCCATTTATTATTAATTTTAATTAAATTGTTTGTATTAAACCTGTTCTATCATCTGTATTATTTAAAATTTCATCTACTAATAATTTTCCAGCTTCGATCTCTGCTTCTTCCGTATTCTTTTCTCTTAGTTCTTGAAGTTTCTTAGTAACATCAAGTCTAAAGATTATTTCATTTAATTCAATTTCAGCTTGTTGATTATTGTCATTATCTATAACTGGAATACCTTTCTTAGTTATATTATCTATATCCATGTGGTGTAATCTTGCATGAAGAGCACCATCTGGTATTACATTTAAAGAACCTCCTTGTTTAAATTCAAGAGTTTCTATTTCTTGCTTAGGTTTAGCTTTGTAAAAATCATTTCCATACCATAATACAGCTTCTGGTTCATTATTATCCCAATATTTCTTCATATCTTCAAATGAATGTTGAGCCATATTAAATGGAGATGCTTTAAACATCCAACCTACTTCATCATTTCCTAACCATTCTCCACCAAAATCTTTACCACCTTTTGATTCTTTAGAATAAGTATGATGTTGAGGAAGTTTATAATAATCATTCATATGAGCATTACCAGGATTAGATAATTCTTCTTCTAACCATCTTGCTCTTAATTCTTCATCATCATAAAATCCTTGATAATCGAAATCAGGAGCAAATCGTCCCGTTTCTTTTAAATATTTTTGGAAAGAATCGAAATCTACAATAGATTTAGGATTTAATTTAGTTCCTTCCTAAGCAATCTAAATCTCTCCTCCTTGTTTAAACTTTTCAAGAAGTCCTGTTCTATCCTCTGTGTTATATAATATTTCCTCAGCGAGTAGCTTACCTGCAGTAATAGCTGCTTCATCACTTCCATCCGCTTTTAATTTTTCAAGTAATTTTGTTACTTCTAATCTAAATATAATTTCATCACGCTCTATTTCTGCTTGCTATTCTCCATCTGTATCAACTACAGGAACACCTTTTTTAGTAATGTTCTTTACATCCATATGATGAAGATTAGCGTGTAAAGCACCTTCTGGAATTACGTTTTCAGTTTTATTTTCTTTTTTCTCTTCTTTAGGCTCAATTATTATAGTCTTTTGTATAATAATTCTATGTGCTCTACTTAATTTATCTCCAAATAAATTTAATAAACCACCTTTTTTACTAAATACTATATCTCTATAACCGCCATTAAGTAAATTATTAAGAGATTGAGCTTCAGCTCCTGACATTGTTTGTTGCAATGTTTTAGCTCTTTCTGATTCTTTAGAAATACTCGCAAGTATTCTTTGTTGTCCAATAATATCTTGAATTTTATTTTCCCATTTATTTCTTTGACTTCTTGAGAATAATCCAAACTTCTTACCAGCGTAAGGCTCAACTTCATCTGCTAAAGCATTAGAACCTAAATAAGATCCACCTATATTACTAAATATATCTGAATCTTTAGTAAACCTTGCTGTAGAACTACCACCAAATCCATTAATGGCTCCTAATGGAGTACCTTGTAAGAAAGATGAACCAAGAATAGCATCAATAGTTGTCATACCATCTGTACCACCACCTATTGATTTAAGTGCGTGTCCTCCTAATTTCTATGCAGCCATAGCCGCAGAAACAATAGTACCAACTGGTCCTAATGTACTAACACCTGCTTGTATAGCATCATATGCTGTATCAAGACCTTGTGTAATACCACCTTTTACACCTTGATATTCAGAAGGTGTACTATTTCCAAATAATGCAGTATCAAAAACACCAGCGGCTATACCACCTATATTAGCAATATTACTTGCTTTAGCCATATTACCACCAAGATTTGCTAATTTAGTAGCATCTCCAGCTTTTTTAGCAGCATTTATAGCTTTAAGTGCTTTAACACTTTCTAAAGCACTTCTACCAGAACTTAAAAGCTATCCACCAGCTCTTACTACTGAATTATCAGATGTTCCAAGCATACTACTTACAGCTCCTATACCTGTATCTAATAAACTATCTCCGTTTATTCCGTTACTTAAGTTATTAATACCAGAAGAAACAATACCATCTGCGGTTTCATTTCCTAATGATACTCCTGCTGCTTTAGCTGCTTCAAGACCTACACCAATATATTTACCATTAAGCATACCTTTATTTGGACCAACCTAATCAATTTGTGTATTAACTTGTTCAGTTATTCCATTATTAGTTTGATTAATTGTTCCATTAATAGGTGCTGCTGATTTAGGATTTACTATCATTTTATTAATATCACCTCCACTTAATTTAGGTTTAAAAGTATCGGTTTTATTAGGAGTAAATCCAACATTAAACATTGATGGGTTTGTAATAACATCTGATTGTTGTTTTACTACACCTCTATCATTTGCACGTTTATTAAAATCATTAACTCCATTAAAGTTATTTTCATCAAAGTTCTTTAATGAAGATTTAGATATATCAATTTTAGGTGCAGAACTAACTAAAGGTGTGTTCTTTTCTTGATTCTTTTTTAAATAATCAGCAATAGTCTATCCAACATTTGCAATTGAATTTCCTATTTCGTTAGATTTTTCTAATTCATCAAAATAAGAAGAATAATTTGGGATTGCATCAAAATTATTAGTTACATCATTAAATTGCTAAAAATCAATCCAACTATAATCAGAATTAAGCCAAGGGTTATAATTGGGAGAAACCCAAGGATTTCTCCCATTTATGTTTAATCTATCATTCATATTATAATGATTGTGAATATATAGTGATTATTTTACGAATTAAAGCAAGTTTTTCACCTGAATAACGTATTCTAATTCGCACATATTTATCTCTTATTTTAGTTTGCTGTCTCGTACATTTTGAGTCAGGATTTCCAACTTCATAAGTATAAGTAGTTTTTCCATCATTAGATTTACGTTCTACATTTTGAATTATAGGTAAATCTCCCCAAGAATCAACATCTATTTCTTTATCTTTTAAAGATTCTGGAATATCTAAATCATAATTAGTAATATTGGCAGGAATTGGAATATTAGCAATACTAATAGGTACTTTACCATTCTTCCAAGTTGAATTTATGATATTTCCTTGTTCGTCTAAACCTTCATTTTCGTTCTTTTGTACGAAATTAATAGGAGAGATTTGAACTTTCCAATTATCATTTCTATACTGCATATTACCTCTTAATCTATTTCCAGATCCACTATTTACATCAATGGCTTTACTATGAACCCATAAACCATATTCTCCAGTTACTTTATCATAAGTAACTTCGGTTCCTGTTAATTCATCATAGTTTTTATTAGATGAAGTAATTTTCTTATATTGATCCTCAATCTCATTAAATGTATCTTGACGTGCTTCATACATTTGTGGTAAGATTGTAGATTTCGGATTTTGTTTTACTCCATCTTTTTCAAGTTCTTTCCAATCATCGTTGTAAAGAATATCACTTCCATTATATTGATATAATTCTTTTGTAGATTCTTGACGAATATACATATTCTTTTTGTCATTAGCAAATTCTATACCATCTCCTATTATTTCATAATGGAATGAATCAGGCTCTGCATTATTTGATATAATTTGTAAGTTATCAAATACTTTTTGAAGTTCTGGGTTTTCATTTACACAGAATTCAAATTCAAATGGATGTTGTTTACCATACCAATGACAAGGTTTAATTTTTTCAGCAATATCTTGTAAGCCAGCTTGTCCATGTCTCCAGAAAGCACTCATTAATGATGGTTTAGATTCATCATAAGGTACTGTATTTCCATTATCATAAACAGATTTTAAACAAATAGCAATAGTATTATTATAATAATTTTCTTTTACTAATGTGCTATTTAATAATGTTTTATTTTCATTTTTAGCAGATACAACTTTTGCTGAAATATTAAGTAATATTACAGGATAAGGATAATCATCTGGTAGTTTATATTTTTGAACAACTGCCCAAGGTTTACCATGTGTTAAATCAACAGGTTCTGTAATTAAATCACTATCTCCTGTTTCTTCATCATAAGTATCACCAATATAATCTTCAGTTAATATTCTTCTTCCTGTTTCGTCAATAATGTGAATTGTACCATCATCTACAGCGAAATATTTATAGTTACCGAATGGATCTCTTTCTAATGTATATTCTACTATATAATCGTCTTCTAAGTCCCTATTTGATAAAGTTAATAGTCCAACATGGATTTCTTCAGATTCGATTCCATCTCTGTTGTAAAGTGCCAAATTTTGGTAATTTTCTGAACTATCATCAATAATATTATTGTCTAAAGTGATACCATCAGCAAAATCAGAATTACAATTACTAATTCCTAATTTAGCAATCCATTTAGATGTATTTCTATCAAAAGTAAAGAACTGATTAAATATGTTTTCAGAATAAGAAGGAACCCATGAATAAAGAGTTGTCCAATTCTAAGTAATCTCATTCCAACATATATTCCATACTTTTTCTTCAAATCCTCTTAGATTATCATAGAATGTAAATAATACATCATTTTTAAATCCATTATAGTGAGATTTAACGTTTCTAATTCCAATAATAGGAATTAATTCACGTTCACTTAATATAATATTTTGATTTAAGAATTGTTGTATACGTTTATCAGAAATACATTCTACATTTGGAGAATCTATTCCAACTCTCCATATTTTCTTAGCAACTGTATCAACACCATAAATGTAATGTGGAGTTTTAACAATACTTTCTTTCCATTGACTACCAAATTTATCAGAAATAATTCTTGGTTCACCAATTACTTTATTAGCTCCTATATAAACATCATCACCTTGAATATTTTGTAATAATGCTTTTTCATTAACTGCAAGACTACCTATTCCATGTTCAAATACAATAAGTATTGAACCATTTGATTCTACTAATTTAGTAATAGAACCATATTCTTTAGAATAATCTTTAAAGTGTCCTAATTCGAATACTCTAAAGTTATTTGTATAAGAATCATTTGATGCAGGGTTTGAATATAAAATTCTACTTGAAAATTCATTCTTTTCTGCAGGTACATCAGCAGCTTCTATGTATTTTTTAACACCAAATTCCTTTTGAAATCCTTTATTAAAGTATGAAGATTCTGGTGTTTTATAAGAACCATCTAAGTTTATTTTATAACGAGGATAAAAACCACGACCGTGTCCTATTAATGCTTTTTCATCAGAATGACTATCATCTACACCACGTATACATAAATTCTTAGTAGAACGTACTGTAAATGTAACCCATGTTCCTAATCTTACTGCATTTAAATCACCAATGTTAATATTAGCAAACTTATGTTTTTCAATTACTCCGTCTTTAACAGAATAGTTTTCTTTCCAACATTTAGGATTTACAATATCATCATTAGTAGGTGCAGCTGGATCTTGGAAATTACGGTTCATTCTATGTGTAAATTGACATATGTAACAGTCACCTCTATATAAAACAAAATTGTCTCCAAAATCATTTATTTCTAATCTATCTGAAATAGGATAGAATGAAGAATTATCACTATATCTAACATTAAAGTATTCTTGAATTTTACTTTTACTATATCCAGGAATTTTAATATCATATTGTGTTAAAACTTTATTTTTAGTAGCACTTTGAACACCTAAATATGGTCCCCAATTACCTCTAATAAAGTTTGTTGCTTCTGTCTTTTTGTTTTCTTTTGCTATATAATCAAATCTCCAACCATCTGTTGAATTACCAGCAGTTCCTTTATAATTATCTTTATCAATAGCCATTAATTTAGAACTATCTGGAACAGCTAATATTTTAGATTTATATTCTACTGTATCATTAGCATATACGTATTTTCCTACATAGAAATTACGTTCTTCATCTTGACTCCAAGATAGACTTGAACCTTGTGGTTGCATATCTGATTTCTTTAATACAAATTGGTCACCTGTAAATAAATTAGCATAGAATGTCTAATCAAGTTCAAATTCTGGACATAGCGCAGCATTAACTTTTACTTTAGATGATTCTATAGGTCTAATTCTACTAAAGAAATCATTTGTTATATATCTATCTCTTGAATCAATAAATGACTCAGCAAGATAATATTCTGTATTTTCTTTTAAACTAACTTCAGCCAAGTTTTTATCTGAACCTGCAATACGTTTTGTAGTTCCTGTGTATGGATCTATAATTTCAGTTCCAACATCAGTTAATTGTTTAAATATACTAAGTTTTGTTTCTTTAGGTTGAGTGTAAGAAACACCTGTTAGTTGACTAACAAATAACGATTTCTTATTTCCAATTGGAAATACAGGTAAATAGTTATGCTTATCAGTTGCAATAGATATAGCTTGACATAATGTTGTAGGGATTCTTTTTTGTCTTACAAAGAAAAATCCTTTAGTATATTTTTTAAGTTCGTTTAAAACTTCTTCTTTTTGTAGTTTATCTATTTCTATTTTAATACCATATATTTTATAAGGCTGTTCTTCATTTGGTCCTTTATTTGAATCATATGTCTTTAAGGTTATAACACCTTTAGCATTTTCTAACTTAATAGGATTCTTATTAGACGAAATTATAGAATAATTATCTTCTGATATTGTTAAATAATTTCTAACTCCATTTTTATAAAGAGGTTCATATGAATATTTTGAATTTTCATCAATATTATATCCACCTCTTATATTAAATACTGGAGATAATGAATTATCAGGAAGAATATAAACTATTCCAAGTCTATATATTTCATCATTCCAATAACCTGTATAATTATATATGTATTCAGGATCATAATATCCTTCTGAACTACTATTGATATTATATTGAGAATCAATACTTAAATTATAATCAATAAGTGAACGTTTTGGTAAAAATCTTAAAGATAAATCAGTAAGTTCTTTATATGGAATTTCTGGTTTTTTAACGTTACCTAAAAATAACATATTTTTACAAACTGTTTGTGTTTCAACAGATGATACAAGTTGATATTGCATATTAATTACATCTTCTGAAACTTCAATATCCTTAATAAATCCAGATATTGTTATATTACAAGTATTGTTTTTATCTACTATATATTTATGTTCAATTTCATAACAAGTTGTTTGTGCTTCTTGATTAAATCCAGAAGTTTCTTTACTATAATAAACTTTTACATAATTATAAGCAGAATCAATATTAGTTAAAGTAAATTTAATTAATTTTTTACTATTCTAATTTCCAAAACCACTATCAATACTTTGTGGAGTATTACCTAAGAATACTGAAACTAAACCAGATTCTGCAATCCAATCTGTTTCATTACCATCAGAATCAATATATTTAAAAAAGAAATGATAGTTTCCAACTCCTAAGTTACCACCAGGGTAAACACCATCAAATTTTAGTTTTGGTATTTTAATAGTACGTTTATAAAGAGAAGTATCAATATCAAATTGATCTCCCTAATCATATATGTTTGTATCATTATCTCCTTTTCTATCTACTATTTGATAATGATTCTTTTCAGTAGGAGAAAAACGAGAATTAATTAATCTAGGTATATTCTTTCCATCATTAATTATAAGATTTACTGAATTATCATAAGACTCTTGAGCGATTATATCAACAGGATGTTTTAAATCAAATTCTAATTCATCCGTTTCAAAATCTACTAATTGTCCTTTTTCATATAACTCAATATCAAGAACATCTTGAACTTCATTTAATAATGTAGTATGATTTTTATCTTCCGATAATTCACAAGTATACCATTTTTGAGGATCGGTATTTTCTACATTATGTCTAGTTCTATTATATCCAAATTCTGGTTTAAGATTAGTATCACCACCAATAGTTATAGATAGAATATCTTCTATTTCTTCAAGAGTATAATATTTATCATTATATTTAAATTTATTACATTTAGTAAGTCTATAATTTCTAAATGGATTATATTCCCATGCTAAGACTCCCTTAGTAGGTAAAGTCTTAGCTTGGAATTTAAAATTTAATGGTTCATT
>CAMJMP010000002.1 GCA_946407055.1 uncultured Mycoplasmatota bacterium
TGTATGATAATATTTATCAAATCTTTCAGACATATTATAAGAATTATATTTCTTAATAAAGTCATCTATATTTTGTATATTATCATAACCATTGTGATAATCTCTAAATATACTATAATCGTATATAATTGTATCGAATTTCATATATTCTTGAACTTCCTTAATAGAAGATCCGAACATATTAATTTCTTCTATGATAGCTTTAAGAATATCAATAGTACAATCGTTGAGAGTTTGAACAAAATTAATGATTTCTGGAATTTTAGTTTTATCTTTAAGATTATCTTCAAGATAAGACTTAATTAACTCAACAGGTAAATCCAGATATTCTTTACGATAACGAATACGAGAAGGACGTGAAAATAAATTATCATTTATTTTCGTAGAATTAGTTGTAAGTATAAACAACTTACGATTAAAGTTAGAAAACATTCCATCCATTAAAGTAAGGACAGAATCGTCTCCTTCTTTAAATACTTTCTCAAATTCATCAAAGAATAATACACATGGAAAATCAAAAGTTTTAATAAAATCAATATAATTTTGTTCATCTGTATCAACTAATACAATTGGAAGATTAACTTCATTAGCAATTATTTTAGCTGTTACAGTTTTACCAGAACCTTTAGTTCCGCTAAGTAATATTCCAAGATTATCTGAATTGTTAAGCCAATAAGCTAAAACATGAGTTATAAAATCTTGATCTTTGTTGTAGATTTTATGATTAAATTCAAACTTTTCAGAAAGTTTTTCTAATTTAAAACCATCTCTTGTATTTAAAATTTTATATACACCAACAGGTAAATTACCTGAAAAAAGTTTAGAATTTGCTTCCACTTCTTGGAAAACATTTCCATAATTAAGCCATTTACTGTTCATTTAATAATATTTTATTAAAGTATTAGTATTTCCAAATACTCCGTTATAATCTATTTTTATTAAACTTTGTATATTAAATTTTTTAATATAATATTCCAAAACCATTCTAAGTAAAACTACTTTAGCAGAGTCTGGAGCATTATTAAATTTAGAAAATAAATCTAATGCTTTAGAAGGAGCTGTTTCATTAAGTGCTTCAGACATAAACTTATTAACTTCATTCAATGAAAGTTGAACTTGGTTTTGTGAAGCATTAATTTTATTTGCAAGATTAATAATTTTATTTCTATCCATGACAACAAAAAAGACCAAGCAAAAGCCTGGTCAATATATTAATTTTAACTAACATCCAACAAAAATATTACTATGCTACTATGTAGAATGAGTATGCACAAGCAGCAATAGTAATAACACTAATAAATAAAACTTTAATTTTTTTCATAATAAACTCCTTTCTTTTTAAAAAATTTATTAGTTACTCCTAAATGATTCGAACATTTACTACCAGAGTCAAAGTCTAGTGTGCTAACCATTACACCAAGGAGCAATGTGGTAGTTTTTAAAAACTACCTGTTTTACTGTGCATAACAAGCACCTTCTGGAATAACAATAAGTTGTGTAAACTTCTTTAAGTTTCTTCCATAAAATTTAATGCCTGCTTTCACAATTTTACATAAAGTTTTCATAACAAATCCTTTCTGTTTACTCTGCGATAGTGTCAATAACAAGTGTATCAACATCAAGAGTGTCTACAAGTGTATCTGCTGTAATTGTATCATCAGAAAAGTCAACAGACTTAACAGAACCTGAACCGCAACTTGCAAGACACATTACACTCATTAAAGCAAATGCAAATACTAATTTCTTCATAAACATTTTAATTTAAGTTACTATTAATTATCTATTAAATTATAATCAAATATAATATTTAATTTGATTTTTTCAAAAAATTTAAGCTTGATTTAAATCAATATTTTTTACTCGATTTTAACAAATTTTAACTTTAATGTTATAAATCTTCTCCGTTACTGTAATTATACAAATTCTCGTAATAGAGGACTATTCTATATTGATTATCGCCTTCATCAGAAACGTAAAACCATATTAACTTCTTAGAAAGATGCTTTTTAAGTTCTATTTCACTTAATTTATTATAATTAACATTTCCTCCTAATTGTAAAAAATTGGCAACGAATCTTTTATTTTCAATATTCATACTATAAGATAGATTAGTATTATTATCTATATAGTATGTAGCTTCGTTTTCTATCTTAATATAATTAGACTTACTTTGAAATTCTTGAGACAAAGTATTATATTTCGATTTAACACTGTATGAATCCATTAAAGGAAATACAACAAATACTCGCCATACTTTTCCTTTATATTCATTCATATTAATAAGAACGTGTTCTCCATTAAATAATCCGAATAGACCTTCATCAAAAGGAATAAATCCTTTATCTTTCAATCTATCAGTCATAAGAGAAACAGATCCATCTATAGGAATACCCATAAACTGAGTAATATCCTTTTTCAAAGGCTCACCAAGTCCCTGTGAATACGAAGCACAGAATACTAAGCTGCATACTAAAATAAATAATAATCTTTTCATATCTATAGATTTTTAAATGTTGGCATTGGATTTCTCTTGAACTCAGAAGAAATGATCATTTTACGTATTTTATGTATACTTTCTTTGTCAGCATCATCAAAACTTCTAAATCCATTTCTTATATAAGAGTCAAGAAGTTTATAAGTAAACCCAAATTTCTCTTCATCTGGTGAACTATTAGGTAGTCCATCATCTGGAGTTTTATGAACCCACTCATGTGGTAATCCAAGATAATCACCAATTTGAAGAATTTCTGTAACAGTTAAATCACCCAATGGTGACATATCACCAGCTGCGTCACCATAAATGGTTTCATAACCAATCATATTTTCAGAAAGATTACAAGTGTTGATAACTCTGCCATTTAATGTTTGTGATATTAAATAGAGCATTATCATTCGACATCTTGGAGGAAGATTCTGAACTGATTGACCAGAAAATTCATTTAAAGCAACACCATTTTCTACAATATCTGTAGAAAGTGTAGCAAGAGTTATATCTTTTATTGGTGCATTAATACATCTGATACCAAGGTATTCACAGATTTTATCAGCATCATTTAAAGATTGTGCATAATCAGGCATCATTACACCGATTACTTTTTCTGGCCCAAGTGCTTTGGCAAGTAAGGCAGCACATATTGTGCTATCCTTACCGCCAGACATTCCGAGAACTGCATTACAACCTTTGCCGTTCTCTTCAAACCATAACTTAATCCATTCAATTAAGTTCTTGGTTGTTCTTTCTACATTAAATTTATACATAAAATATTGGAAGACGTCTGAATATTTCGTCATCAGGAGTCTTAAATACAGGATCCCAATAACGTTCGATTATTTTAAAACCTTTAAATTCATGTGTTTCGATGATTTCCTTACCTATTTTATCATTTGTAAAATAATAAAGTCGGTTAGACTTAAGTTCTTTGAACTGATTTCGATATTCATGCAACATAGCAAGAACATTGTCCCAATCGTTACTGTTTTTAGGACATATAGTTATACCATCAAAACCATCTATATCACATCCAGCTTGTAGATATTCATATAGAGCTGTTCCAGATGTATAAACGTATATGTTTTTAATATTAGGATAATGTACTCTAATTGCAATAGCAATATCGTTTGCCACTTCTTTTATCAAGAAAGGTTCACCACCTGTAATACATAAAGTATTTACAGTTTTAAGTTCTTTAACCGTAGGAACAGGAATTTCATCAATGTTATAAAGCTTATTACAACACATAGGACAACTATGATCACAAGCATTTGTAATCATTAGATGCATCACATTAATCTGTGAGTTCAAGGTCATATTTTGCATGTTCAATTTCTGTTTTATCACCTGTGTGTTTACCATAATCGTCAGAAAGCTTGACAGTTAAATGCTTACTATCTTCATCATTTAATGAAGCACAAGACATCTTCATTACAATATTTTCTGCGTTATAGTGTTCTCCTGTTGGAGAATAAACATCACAGGTTAAGTTTGTTCCGACACCATAAGTATCTTTAAGATTATGGTCTTTACAATACTTATGGATCTCAGGAATTTTGTTAAAGTCAAGAGCATTAGAGAACACTAATACCTTAGAAGAAGGATCAATATTCAGTTTAGAATAATGGTTTATAGCATTGTGAATAAACTCAAATTCATCTCCTGAATCTTGTCTGATTCCATCGTATGCTCTTGCAAAATGGTCGTCGAAAGCCTTGAAGAAGTTTAATGATGTATAAGTATCAGTAAGACCTATTGCGAACTTACCATTATATACATTCAACCAATTCTCTAGTGCAAGTTTATTAGCGGACTTATATCCGAAAAGTGCACCGTGAAACATAAACCACTCATGTGGATGTGTTCCAATTGGCTTCATTCCATACTTCTTAGCAAAATATACATTAGAAGTACCTGAACAAACATCTTTATAACTGCTTAAATACTGACAAACCTTGTCTTGTATTTCTTGAGAAAAGCGACGACGAGTTCCAAATTCACTAAAAGTAAATTCGTTTTTCTTAGCAATACGTATCTTATTATCAAGATCATTTATAAATTCAGTCCAAGCAATAGGCTTATCAACATTGTTTACTTCAGAAACAAGAAACATAGAAGGAATCTCATATAGACTTGCTTTATAACTATAATCAAATGGACCTTCTATACAAAGTACTTTGTTCTCGTCAAGATAAATATTGACTTTATCATATTCGTAATAGAATCCGAACAACCATTCCCAATATACCTTTGGTATTCCAGGAATAACATCTGGCTGCATAAGCCATCTCCACTCTTCTTCTGACAAGAATGTTTCCTCACAATACTTCTTATATGCTTTCTTGAAGTTTTCAAGAAATTCTTCAGTACGAGGAGTGTTATTTCTGTCTTTGAACACGAACTGACATTTTGCATCAGGGAATAACTTCATATAAGCATATGAAGTTGTAAACTTATAAAGATCTGTATCAAGAAGTGAATACACCATAGTTGTATAAATTTTTGTTTTTAATATAATTAATTACTTCTTTTGTTAAAAAAGGTTGAGTTTCTTTATTATCATTGAGTAAAGCTTTTATTTCAGTAGATGAAATATTAATCTTTTCTCTGTTTATTCCAACAAGACCACAAACACTTAGTATAAAATCTGATTGTTTCCAACGATGTATGTTTTCAACAATATCATATCCTCCAATAATAGAAAATCTATAATTTGAAGTTGTAGTTTTAACTAAATGTTTAATTAATTCATAACTATAATCTGGCTTAATTGTAGATTCAACACTATCAACAATAATTTTTGGATTGTTAATAGTATCAAATAACAATTTAGTCATATTATACCTATGTTCAAATGGTAAACTTTTACCTTTTTTAAACGGATTTTGCCATGCTGGAATCACCCAAACTTCATCAACGTAATCAAGTGCTTCTACTGCAATATAAGCATGACCAATATGCGGTGGATCAAATGATCCAAGTAATAGACCTATATTCATGATTTAATTTCCCAATCGTTTGATGTTATGTCTAATCCACTAAGACTATAAAAGGAATCATATATTTCTTCATTTTCAATTAAATAAAGATATTTTGCTCCTGTATTAGAAAGAATCATATAAAAACTTGGATTATCCCAACTTCTTTTATATACTTTCTTTCCATTTTTTAAATGAGGTAATATTTCTTCAAATGTCATAATATTTCTTCAAGTATAATAGATTCAGATGCATAACTATTCTGTTCACGAGAATAACTAAAACCAGAAGATCCTTCATAATACCAAGTATATTCTGGAATTGTGCATTTTACAATAATATATTCTCTACCATCACTGTAATATTTAAGTTCTTTTCTTAAATTTTCAGCAGAATATATATCTTTAAAAGTATGAAAGCCTTTTGTAACAACATCGTAATCTTTTATACGATAATAATTTATAGCTGCTTTTATATTATTAAAGAAAGAATTTGAACTAAAACTTGTTATTATAATTCTTTCCAACATATAGCGATTTATTTTTTCATCAAGAGTTGAGGAAAGACTAGTACCAAAATCAAATGAAGTATTATATCTATGATTTAACATATATTGAAACCATTGATACGGAGATGTTAAAGTTGATTCCAATACTTTATAACAAGTAATTCTTTTATTACCTGTATATTTAAGTTTATCTTTAATTAAGCACATATTATTTTATTTATTTTAATACTATTACTTACATATCCTTTATAACACAAATATGTTCCTTTGTAATATTTAGCACCTTTTGGAATTATACATTCACAAACTACTAATCTTTTGTCTATATTTCTTTCTTTTATTGCATTTTTTAGTTTTACATAAGAATGAAATCCTTGATTAACACCTTTAACATCAAGAAAACTGTTAAAAAGATCATAAAACATACGTTTAAAAAATGATAATACGTAAGTATTACAATCGTAAGAAACAGATATATTTGTATGATATGTTTCTCCTAACCTATAGCCAAAATCTTGATATTGAGCAACAAGTAAATCTGGAACTGCAAAAGATTTAAATAAAATCTTATAGCATTTTATATCTTCTTGTGCAATTTCAAGTTTATTAAATTTTGTAATTATTAAACACATATTTTTAAGTTTTTAATTGTGGAGGTAGAGGGAGTCGCAAAAAATTAACATTTATTAACAATAAAAATTATAAGTATCCACATAAATTTCTTATATTTACATATATTAAATAAAATAAAAAATTATGGAAATTTTAAAAGATTATTGTAAAAATCGAAAATTAATCACATTAATTTGTGATTGTTGTGGTAAAGAATTTCAAAAACCACTTTCCGAATATAACAGAAATGTTAAATTAGGAAGAAAAAATTATTGTTCTAGAATTTGTTCTGGAAAATCTAATAAAAATTTATCATTATCAAATGAAAAATATGATATTTCACAACATTCTGGAAATAGAAGAGATGAATTTAGTCCTTTTAGATATACAATGAGATGTATAAAACGTAGATCTAAAGAAATAAATATTGATTTAGAATATTTAAAATTAATATGGGAACAACAAAATGGAATATGTCCTTATACTAATCTTAAATTAACATTACCAGAAGATAATAATATAAATAATTTAAATATAATTTATCGAGCATCTTTAGATAGAATTGATTCATCTAAAGGATATATAAAAGGTAATGTTCAATTTGTATCAACTCCTATTAATTTAATGAAACAACAAATGTCTGATTTAGAAACTAAAAAATTTCTAAAACAAATTTCTTCCTATACTTCTACTTTCATAGAAGATTAGACTATATCATCATCTCTTAATGAGATGTCGGACGCTCAAGTTGGTAATTAAGAACACTATAGTTCTCCAATAGTCGTTGCACTTTTATAGAGTGTACTCTATACTTAGCTCAGGATTGGCATGAAATAAAGCTTATCTTGAGCTTTATTTTTTAGCGTTCCCTGAATTCATCCGATGTTTTTAACTATAAATCACTTTATAGCTGGTCCAACTATTAAACCCTCGTCTTACTAAAATATCATCGAAATTTGTACACGCTTTTCAATTTTTAAAAGTTTTCTTCTTTAGGCTGACTGAATGTCAGCTCCACCAATTAGTTTTGTGAAAACTAATAAAACTTTGCTCATTTAATTACTGCCGATGCCAGCGATGAATACTATTTCTGTTCCTCGGTAAGTATTCTGTGTTTCCCGGGTATCATACTTAATTTAATTAAGCAGCGATACGGAAGATTGTTACATCATTTCCATTTAAATTGTTTGTTGTCTTTCCAACTGTCTTTGCGTGATTTCTTTGCTTCTCTTAGCAATCAAAACCAAATACCCCCAAATTAAGACGCAAGAATGGATTCGAACCATCGTCGGGAACATTACCTGTCACCATAGCCACTTGGTCATCATGCGTCTTTTATTGAAAATTATTTAATGTTTCCCAATCACCAGAAAGATAAACATAATATAATTTAGGAGAAAATAAATGTCGAAATTTCTCGTTTTGAATAAGTTCTTCTTTTGCTTGTTTAAAAGTCATAATATAATTATTTATATTCTTCCCAATCATCAGCAAGATAATCAGCAGAACAAAAACATGGAAATTCAAGTTTTTCTTGATTTTTAAAGTTTAAATATCTCATAATGAACATACCATTTTGAATATATATGTATATATCAGGAGAATTTTCTTTCCAAGATGAACGATGCATTTTCTTGCCTTGCTTGAGTTCTTCTATTGCTTGTCCAAAGGTCATAATATTAGTCTATAAAATCGTTATTTACTATTTCAAGAACTTGATCAATAAATTGATCAATCATATCGTCTCTGTAAAAACAATCAATTCCATAATTAAATTGAGATATGCGTGCAGCATTTTTGAAAAGCTCTGGATGCATATCTACATAATTAAAAACTGCTTGTCCTTTTCTGTAGCAAGGATTCTCTTTTCTGAGTATTCCTGCTCCTCTTAATATATCTTCTTTAGTCATAATAAAACAATAAAAACCCCAACAACCTTATTAAAAGATCATTGGGGAAAAATATATGCAAAATGAAAAAAACAAAAGTGGACGATGAGGGATTTGAACCCTAAACTCCTCCTTGCAAAGGAGGTGTGTTAGCCAGTTACACCACAAAGCCCAAATGTGTGATTTAAAGGAATCACACAACCTTTTTATATATAATTATAGATAAAAAATAAAGTTTATTGCCTAAAATCAATTTACCCTTATTGGTTTTAATTATGAAGAAGTATATATCCTATCATCTTTTCAAACTACTAATATTTTGGGTATTAAATATTTTCGTTGGTAATAAACTTGTACGCCTTTATACTCCGAGAGAAGGCTAACTCTAACCAATACGATGGTTTCCAGACCTTTTACACTGTATTGTGTGTCTGTGGTTACGATTCACTTTGTGACTACTCAAAATTTTAATTTTAACCTGTTTTAAACAAATTCGTTTACTATCTTTTGGATGAATAAGTATATCAACTCGATGATGAAATCTTTTATTCATTACATCACGAACTTCATATACTCCAAAGCCTTCAATCCAAATTAATTTCGGTTGATTTTTTGGAAACATCCATAAGAGATCTCTACTTATAGCACACCATTTAATTTTGTTATGTTTTAAATGATGTAAATTTATTTTACTACCATCTGCAGTTATTAGTGGATCATTATTACATTGTTCCACTACAGGTTGGTAATATGTAAGAGTTACATGAGTAACTTGTGCATATACTCCTATGCTTAATAAGAGCATTAATAATAAAATAAGTTTTTTCATAATTATCTAATATGTTATGTTATAGTCTAGATAGCAGGACTCGAACCTACAACAGCGTGTCTCCAAAGCACGTCGTCTACCAATTGACGTATATCTAGTTATTGTGCCAAGGAGTAGATTCGAACTACCTTACTGCGAGACCAGTACGACTATTTGTTAAAGCAGACAGCATTTACAGTGCTGCGCCGTTACCTTGGCAATTAGAAGACTTATTGTAAGTCTTCTTTTGAACCTCTTTCAGATTCTGTTTCTCTATCGCATTCTTCTAATACAAATTTAGAAAAAATGTAATCAAGAACTGTATCTTCTAAACTCTCTAATTCGTAATTAATTTGAGTAATATATTCATATCTCAAATAATCCATTTCCGTTTTAGGAGTATCCGAATATTCATTATCTGGAACAAATCTAATAGTAGATAATATAAGAAGATTTTCAATAATTCTATTTATATCTTCATCATAAGAATTTACTATTTGTTCCATTTCATAATCATCATTAGGTCTATTTCTTTCTATTTCTCCATTTTCTTTAATCTCTTTTACTAAAGAAAGGAGATAATTTTCTTCTATATCAGTTGCTAAAAGTTTAACTCTACAGAAAATATCAGTATAATTAGTTTCAATCTTATTTTCATAATAAGCCTTAATCATACTTACTTTCAATAGAATTTTATCTTTATCTGAAGATGTATATTTAAATTTAAGTTCTCTTAAAGCATCTTCTTTCTGATATTTACTTTCCTTTTTTAATTTGAAATAATGATAATAACTCATAGTATTGAATTTTTAGTGACTCTGGTAAGACTCGAACTTACAACTTCTTGTTTCGTAGACAAGTGCTCTGATCCATTGAACTACAGAGCCATTTGTAGATGCAATAGGATTCGAACCTATGTTTATTACTATCGTCATGGGTGTAAAGTTCCCCATCGCACAACTCAGATAGTCAGTTCCCAAAGAACTCGTTACACGCATCTATTTGTGGAGGCACTGGGAGTTGAACCACAGGCCTAGGGTTTTTCAGACCCTCGCGCAAACAACCACCTACGCTATACCTCCAAATACAAAACGCTTTAATTAGTTCATTGAAATTTAGGAAATTTTTTCAGAGTTAATTACATTTATTTGCTGTAAGCGTTTTTAATTTAACTATGGTAAATTTAAAAATAAGAGGAGGATGTGGGATTCAAACCCACGAGCCATCTTACGACGACTTCCAGATTAGTAGTCTGGTGCTTTAAATCACTCAGCCAACCCTCCATTACAGAATACTTTTATAAAGCATCTTCCCCTTAAAAATGTATTTTACAAAATTTGCTGTAAGTATTCTTTTAAAAAATTATAGACGGGATAATATCCCAATGTGTGTCGCAACGGATTCGAACCGATATCTCAGTGATTCACAGTCACCGCCTTTAGCCAATTAAGTTAACGACACCATGTTAATCAAATATTGGATTAGATGATATTTCTTTAGAATGTCTGCATCCTGGGCAACTATCTCCATTATTATAAGTACAATAGCCAGGATATACATCTGATTTTTCACAACCGCAATTACAAACAGAATGATGTACTTGTGAACCGATCATCAAATCTTCAGATTCCGATATTATTAATTGTATTTCGGGTTTAATGTATTTAGTCATATAAATAGTTATTTAATAAAACAATTTCTTGTTTAAGAGAATCATTTTGTTGTTGAAGTGTTTCAATATGTTGCTCAATATTATTATAAAAAATATTCATTATAATTAAAACACAAGCTGTAGCAATTATAATCATTACTAATAATCCATTAAAATTACTTTTCATATTAATAACTTCTTAATAATTTGTAATTAATTTTAGAATGGTCACATTTAGAGTTATACATCATTATTAATGTATCTTCTCTTTTTTGATATTCACTTGTTATACGACTAATATATCCAATTAATCCTAATATAGTGAAAATTAATATTGCAATAATTAAATTTTTCATTTTACTTGTTATTTTTATATTCATCAATAAAAATATTAGCTTGGTTTCTTAATAAAACTGAAGCCATTTTAAGTCGATCATTTGTAACAAGATAAGAACTAAAATCAGCATCAAGAATATAAGGAACATATTCTTTAACGAAATAGTCCTTCCATTTCCACCATAAAAACTTATGAGTTTCCTCATAAACATTAACAGTAACAGTTAAATCACAACATTCTCCTGGAATACAACACTCTTTAACTGTTAAAGAAAAAGTTTTAATAATTTTTTCCATATTTGCTTATTTTTTAATTAGAGGAAGGTGTGGGACTCCAACCCACACACCGCTGTAACACGATTACTGAGAATTTTCAAGATTCTTGCCTTAGCAATTAGGCTTAACCTTCCGATTAGTTGGATAACTTGGATTTGAACCAAGGACTTCCACATTATCAGTGTGGTACTCTAACCAACTGAGTTATTATCCAATATACAGAATACATTTGTTATAATTTCAGTCCAATTTAAATTATTTTAAAAATTAATTTGCTGTATGTATTCTTTAATTATGCCTATATTGTAAAAATAGAGGCTCTACTCAGAATCGAACTGAGATTTTCGGGTTACAAAGCCGAGGTAATAACCATTATACTAAAGAGCCAAGTAAATCCTGTTTTAAACCTCATTATTAACAGGATTTCTTACACTTTCGTGCGTTTACTTAATATAGGATAAGTAAATCCTATCTCCGTTTCTTGTTGTAACCGAGATTTAAAAGTCAATGTGGTTTGGCTCCACATCAGCCGAGGTTGTAGAGGCGTTGGGATTCGAACCCAAATGAACAGATCGAAAATCTGTAATCCTAAACCCTTAGATGACGTCTCCAAATTTGTAAATCAAATTTACACAAAAGATTTTAATTTACAAAATATTTTAACAAATTTTAAATATAGTAAATAGTGAACATTCTACTTCTCTTTTTTGGCGGGCGGTGCGCTTATCACTAATTATCACACACTCCACATACATAGAATATCGTTTTACTATATTATATTAAACAAAGTCCGTTCTCTTCTTTCCCTAAGTCTAAACGATGGCTAATGTCACCAAAACTCCATTAATAGGGTTACCTGGTTGCTGTTTATTCTATCAACTTATTTGAACTATTATTCGCATCGAATGCCTTGAATTACTCCAAGTAACGGCTGCGCCTGTAATACTTTGTTTATTGTACCCTTACCAAGAATCGAACTTGGATCAATAGTTTAGCCTGCCACTCTATGTTACCATAGCCAAATAACTCTTGGATTCTAACCAAGAAACCGCCATTACCTCAAGCATCACAACCATGCTTTCGACTTTGCATTACTGCTTTCAGATAGTTTACATATAGGTTGCTCTACTATCATCAGTTATTTGTTGTGGTCTGGAACATATTATAACCATATTGAAATTCTCGCGCAAGTAGTGTCTGTTTCAGTGATAGCAGTTCATGTAAGCCTGCTTATTTGACCGTCCCACAATTTCAACTTAGGCTGTACCTCTATGTTCTCTACACGTTTATGAGAATAAACAATATTTACGAATTGCCACCAATAAATATTGTACAATGGAAATCAAGGAGTCTACAAGGAGGCAATTGCTTCTGCTTGTACTTTCTTTTCATTCTATTCTCAACTTAGCTCGGTATAATCCTATTCCATTATTGTTTAGGAAAATCTTCTAACAGCACTCCTATGGAATTACCCAATGGTCTGTCGCCTTTATCATTTCAAAAGAGGGTTGAACATTTAGTCTTTCTCTTTTATAGATAGTAAGACTCAAGGTTACTGGTTTAAGATTCATACTTCTAACCTTTTTTCTGAAGGACTTCCACCGAATTAGGATACTTCTACTATGGGATTTCTCGCCATAGCACTCCTTATTTGAAGACTACTGCTCTATCCATTGAGCTATAAGGGCATCATTCAGAATACGTTTTTTAATTTAAACTACTTTTAATTATATTAATAAATTTGCTGTATGTATTCTTTCAGTTATCCCATGTAAAACTATTTGTTATCCTTTTAACCTATTGAGATGATTTTTAGTTCGCTCAATTTCCTCAGAAAGACGCTTACACTCTTCAGCATAAGTTCTTCCAGGATGGAAATGAGGTTTACCGTTTCTTGTACTTGTCCAAGACTCCTTATCCTTTTTAGCAGCCTTAAACGTTTCGTAAGAGGCTTCAAGCCTAGTCAATGCGCTTCTAAGGCGAGCGCTAAGTCCACCTTTCTTACTTTTTCCCATGATTTAATTGTTTAAAATTATTTTTTCCAGTTATACCAACTTATAATAGATAATACTGTATAAAATACAAACATTACTATTTGGCTCCAATTTGGAATAGTCATAAAATTAACTATAATCCAAAGTATATTTGCAATTATCCATAAAGGAAATACCCAAATAATTTTTCTAATTAAAAGTATATTTCCTAAAATAGAAAATGACATTGCAATAAATGATAAAGTATCAATCATCGTCAACAACACTAATAAAAGTATATGCAATTCCTATAAATAAAATTGCATACAATATGAGTTCTAAAAGTTTAGTCATAATTAATTAAAAATAACAGAAAGCCAATTAAGTTGACTTTTTGTTAAATTATCGTACCATTCTTCAAAGTCTTTATCAGGGTTTACAAATTTAAACCATATCTTCAGTTTGTTTTTTAAAGTCAGATCGTTTAACAAATAAATAGAATTTTCCATATCCCATATTAATTCGAGCTTCAGGAGAAAGTGTTTCAAGTGCTTTATTACATAATGTTAATTGTTCTCTCCAATCATTAACGTAATCAGATTCTGGATATTTTTCAAGATGTTCATTAAGATCTTGTATTGTTTCCTTAGTCTTTATAACTTCTGGATTTGTTGTAGTTATCCAATAATCTTGACCATTTAATTTCCTGGAAATAAATGAATTTACAGGAATCCAATTTTCTGCTAAATGAGCACGTTTCTTATGTTCATAATCACTTCTCTCTAAAGATGATTTATATTTTTCATATGGAACTGTTATATACTTGTGTTTACTATAATCATAATGAGATTCTTTATAATTAAAATATTCTCTATAATAATAAGAACTACAAGTATATAATGGTAATTTTAAAACTTTCTGATTAACAACAACCCAAAATGTTCCAAGTAAAATTGGATTTGTTTTGGTATGATGTAAATAAGTATCATTTATATAATTACCCCAATTATCCTTTTTATGTGCATAACGAGGATCACTTATACATATTCCTAAATTAGGTAATTTAACTCTTTCATTAAATCGTTTTTGTTTTCTATCTAATGTAGGATATGCACGATTACGATATGAAAGTTTTTTACATTTATGGATAATATTGTTTTTATCAATATAAAACTTTTGTTTCCAACAATAAGCCTCTTTTATTTCATCGTAAAATAAATAATCCTCTAATCTACACCATTCAAGATTATATTTTTTAAGATTTTTTAATCGGTTATCAAATTCTTGTTTAAAATCATAATATGATTTTCCAACAAACTTATTTAATAAACCAATTATATATTTAGAATGAAGAGCTGCACCACCACGATCATGCCATTCTCTTTTATAATGTTGTCTCATACCAAGATGTGTGCCTTCAAATGAATTCATTTGATGACGTGGAAATTGTGATCCACCTCTTTTACCATGTCTTCCTCGAAAACTATAATTTCGATACTTTGCAATCCATTTATGTTCACTCATAATTTATTGAATTTAAATTGAGAATAAACTGTGTGCTATTTCAAATTCTATACACCAAACCTACAAACAAAAATGTGTGGTAGGTTTCCAAACAGGATTCTAACCTGGATTCCTTAGTTTATTGTCTAGATAGTAAGACTCGAACTTACAACCCCATCATCCCAAATGACGAATTCTACCTATTGAACTATACCTAGATTTCGATAAGGACTTACTCGGACATTTGCCTTATCATAAATTGACATTCAGCTATCGCGTCGCTACACAGTCCTTTTTTGGCGACACTAACACACTCTTACTTAGCTAGTAAGTGCTATACCCAATTCTTATCCTATTTCTTGAAATTCAAATTTAGCACCACATGAACATACCATTACACCCGCAACACCTAATGGAGTTGGATAAAAATGGTAACTAAATCCTTTTTCTTTACAAGTTTTATAATGTTCAGCTACCCATTTGTCAATAGCTTCTTTTTCTTCTTTACTTATAGGAAAACCTCTATAATAATCTTCCTTAAGTCGTTTATTTTCTTCTCTTAATTTAGAAACATAACCTATTTCATAAGTTTTATTTCTATGTTCTTCATTTTCTTTTTCAACACGTTCTTTATGTAACTTAAGCCATTCATACTTATTTTTAAGCATTTCAAGTAATTCATCAAACGTGTATTGATTAAAAAATATATTATCCATTTAATTAAAGTTTTCCAAGATCCATATATTCTAATGTATCATTATATTCAATATTATCTTTAAGATAATAAGCAGTCATATACACTGTTGATTGTTGATGATAAAAATGTAGTTGAATTATATTATCGTACTTGAATGGTAAAGTATACCTTAATCGATCAGATATAGTAAGTTGTGGTAACTTATCTGCATTTGAATCAATTACATTTGTATCAAGTATATTTGTACCAAGTAATTTAGGTATTTGAATATCATTATATTCTACAACTTGCATCTTTGGTTTTTCCCACGGATATTTTGCTTCATATATTGCAGCAAAACTTGTTGTAGCAAATCGTATCTGTGTAGCATCTTTATGCTTAATTAATATAAGACTTTCTAAATTACTATCAACAGTTACTTTGAACTCATCTTCTTCAAAAATTTTCATAATTATTTATTTTATATTAAAGTGGACCCCCTCAGGGTTGAACTGAGACTCTCACAGCTTATGAGGCTGGTGTTTTAACCTTTAAACTAGAAGTCCTTATTCCCATCTATACGTACTTCCCCAGCTGAGGGAACGATGGGAACTTTCTATTTGTGCGTCCGTCGGCTTTACCATCTTTACGGTAGGTCTGCGCAGTGCCGCTGCCACAAATATACAATTTTATTCTGATTTTGTTGTATGGGTTTTAAAGGCTGAGCCTATAATACTAAGTAACACACTACAACCAAATGCTTGCCAATATGTTAGAATTGGAGCAGTCTTCCAAAACAATGGAGCTAACCAATTCCATAATGTTTGAAGACACCATGCTTCAAAAAAACTTAACGCAATAATTACTACGATAAGTAAAAAACATCCTAATTTACTCATTTTTATTAATTTAAGTTTGTATAAACAAAAAATGCTTAGCTTCTAATGGCTAAACATTCTTCGATTTCCTTCTTTCGACTGAAAGATGAACTCAATTTTCAAAAAATTTGGAATAAAGCCAACAAATAGGAGCAAATATAATTGATACTATTCCTGTGAATATTACTCCAATAAAAGCCGCTATTATTATAAATAAACTTATAATAGGCGATAAAATAAAAAGTATAGCTTTCATAATTTTTTATTTTTTAACAGAATACTATAAAAAATTCGCGTTCTACCACTGAACTACACTACCTGTTACAGTAGAGAAGGGAATCGAACCCATGTTACGGCATTACAAGTGCTAATTTAATAATTTGCTGTGAGTATTCTTTTTACTTATATTTTAATTTTTATTTAATTCCAATAATGGTATCGAAATCAAAATCATCCATAATGTGAATATTTTTAGTTTGTCCATTTAAAGGAGGTGACAATCTAATAGTCATACTTTTTTGACTTCCAATTTCTTTAATAGGAATTAAAATAACTTTATCTAAAGGAACTATATAACAAGCAATATAATCAACATCATTTTCATATGTTGTATAATGTTTATTAGTTGTATGATTAGTACTACTTGCACATGGACATTCTACTGAATTATATTTAGTAATTTGTCCACAATATTTAATCTGAATTTTATTTAATTTACCATTAAACTCTGCTATTAAATCATATCTTGCAGAATCTCCAAAAGGTAAACAACACTGTATACCTCTTTTAGTAAATTCAGCTAATACAATAGCTTCACCAATATTTCCTTTTTCTTTCGTTATCATTTTGTACTTCCACTGAGAGTTGAACTCAGATAACCCAAATTAAAAGTTTGGTGCTCTACCAATTAAGCTATGGAAGCTAAATAAATTAAATTAAACAAATTATAATCAAATTAGCGTTACCCAGACACACCACGTGGAGGTTTTGATTATGTGTCCTTGCGGTAGTGGGAATTGAACCCCTCTTTAAGGTTATGAGCCTTATGTGCGACCATCACACTGCTACCGCGATATTTAGTCTAATATTTGTATTTTACTTTTATGTAATGCTACAACAATCGGTCCTACCATTACATTATAAATGTCACCATTTATTTCTTCTACTCTACCAACCATTCCTTTAAGATAAGGAATATTGCAATTGAGTACTTTCACTCTTTGTCTTGTATCTTTTTTATAAGCCATAATTAATTTATTAGCAGGTCTTAGTGGAATCAAACCACTCTCTTTGGTTTTGGAGACCAATGTTCTAGTCGATGAACTAAAGACCAATGTTACAGAAAGCAAAATATCAGTTTAATTTAACCGCTATTCTTCTAAATCTTTAATGAGTTCTATTTTTAATTACAATGAAAAAAGTAAATTTGCTGTATGCTTTCTTTCCAATTATGAATAATTTTTTTAAAATTATCTCAAAGAGGGCAGTACCTGAGTCAAACAGGTCTAATTGGTTTTGCAGACCAATATATAATCGCTCTAACAACTACCCAAGTTATGATAAAAAGTCTCTAATTTCCATTAAAGAAAGAATCTCTTTCTTTCTATTATTAAACAATCTGTTACCTTTACACCACGGACAATCTCCATGATTTCTACAACGATATGAAACGTTTTTTGCACCTCTATATTGTTTTCGGTGCTCTTTTCCTGATTGAATAGCTTTATCAAAACTCATAGTAATTAATTTTAATAAGTGCAGATAAAGGGACTCGAACCCATACGTATATTTCAACACTAGATCCTAAGTCTAGCGCGACTGCCAATTTCGCCATATCTGCAAATAATAATTGAGCAGCGTAAGAGATTCAAACTCTCGCCTTTGGAGTGGAAGTCCAATATGCTAATCACTAACACCAACGCTGCAAATTCGGAATACTGATGGATTTGAACCATTTAAAACAATATAATCAGTATTATTTATTAACCATAAAATATTTGCTGTAAGTATTCCTTTAAATTTTTTAACATGAAAACTAAAATCACAGCGGTCTATAAGGGAGTCGAACCCTTGCTTCAAGAGAGACAGTCTAGCGTCCTACCGTTAAACGAATAGACCAATTCAGAATAGTATATTATAATGCTTTTTACATGTCTTTTTTCTTAAGTTTAAATAATTATAAAATTTTGCTGTGACTATTCTTTACCTTTAGGTTAAATTCATATGAAACATAATATTAAAATTTAAATGTTCTACACGAGAACAATTTATTTTTATAATCAACTTCTACAAAATGTTTATTATATTTCTCATTAATAAACTTTGCAGCTTTCTTAAAAATAAATTGATCAGAATAATACTTTGGATTATTGTCAGTTATTATAATTTTAAAACAAACATCTATTAATTCTTTAATGTCTTCCTTTTTACCAAAGTAAACACCAGAATTTATAAAATGTTTATCTTTTATATCACTCAAACTTTCAATGTTTGATGTTTCAAAGTATTCTTTAACATAACCTGGAGATTTTTCAGTAGGATAATACATCTTGAAGAAGAAAGGATAATCATATTCATCTTTATTAAATAAGACATTACAATTATAACTATTAAATCTTTCAAGAATTTCGTTAAAAGAAATATCTACATTTAATACTGTATCTCCAGAATCTATAAATAATATATAATCATTTAATAAATCATACTTTTCATCAAGAATTTTTTTAAAATATAATATTTTTTTAATATTTAAAGCATAATTAACATTTTCATATATATTTATAGAATTTATGTTATTCTCATTTATATATTTAAGTAATGTTTTAGAAAATGGATAATTATCTGTTGATCCATAAACTAAAGTAACATTATCATTAAATTCTGTCAATTTATCTGAATTTATTTTAGCTTTAACAACAGTTCCGTAAAAATATTTTACAAGTTGTTGTGCTTTTAATTTCATTCCCGCAAAATGGTGAACTAATGTATTCATAATAAAGATTTATTAGCGCACGGAGAGGGATTCGAACCCACGAAACATTTCTGTGGCAGGTTAACAGCCTGCTGCCGTTGACCACTTGGCTATCCGTACTAATTTTAAAGGTAAATCAAATATAAAATTTAATTTTTTAATTCCAAAATAATTTTTGAAATTTTTTGTAGAGCTTGTTAGAATCGAACTAACGATCTTCTGGATGTAAGCCAGATGTTTTAGACCACTAAACTAAAGCTCTAAAATTAGTGTGTGCACCTTAAAAATACTTTAAAATTATACTGAAAGAACGAACGAGAAGCATAAGATTATTTCTCATAAGATACACACACGTTAAACTTAACTTTGATTAATGCTAAAAATTAATTTGCTGTGTCTCGTTCTTAAAACCATGTTCTAAGTAAAGGGAATTAACCCTTTACTTAATTTTCTTTATCAATTCTTGATTAAGAGCAGCATCGAATAATTCTTTTGCTGTCTTAGGAATTGATGGTGTATATTTTGTTCCTGTTAGAAATGCAATTCCAGCAGGATCAAATCCGCTCATGTAATAGAAGTTAGGTCTATCTGCAATACCCTCAAACTTAGGATGTATATTCTTACCGTAGTAATATCCATTTGGAATATCCCAAAGAACAAGTTTAAAGTTATCTACAAACTTATCACTAAATCCTCCTTTACGAAGTATTTCAAGAAATTCTTCGAAGTCAGATTTGTCAGAAGGAGCTTCATCAAACTCTCCATCAGAAACACAAATTACTCCTGTTGGAAATTCTGATTCATTGTATCCTTTTCTTTTAAGGTCTACAAATAAATTAGCAATTGAAAGGAAATTTGTATTATCACATTCTCCTGATAGAGGTGTATTTCTCCACTTCTCAAATGGAGTATCTCCATTCCAAGTTCTAATTACAGTTTCTTCTGCGAACTCCAAGAATGTGTTAGCAAAATTACCTTTAAGTAATTCGCTGAAGTAAAGTGCCATACTTATAGCAACTTCTATACTTCTAACATCTGTTCCAATAGCTGGAGCTTTCATTGAGCCAGAAGTATCTACACATACAATGAAAGATGTTTCTGTATTCATGTCCTTCTTAGCTGTCTCAATCAAACTTTTAAACTGCTTATTTAAAGTAGATATTTGATAAGACTTCAAACGAGTTGGTTCTTGATAATATATACCAAACTTCAAGTCATTATAAAGACCTTTGAAAAGCTCATATGGATAACCTGTGAACTTAGCAACAGGTTGCTTTTCAAGCCACTGATAATAAGCATTTACCAAATCGTGGTTCTCTAAGAATTTAGACTTGACAAGTTTACTAAGAGCACGTCCAGCAATAAGACTGAAATTAATCTCATTATATTTCTGTTGAGAAATCTTTTGTTCCCACGTATGTGCTTTACCAGAAGCCTTAAAGCTACGATAATCTGCATACGCTTTCTTCTTGTCTATATCTCCTCTTTTATCCCATACTGCAATCAGTTTACCAATTATACTATTGGCTTGCTTTCGTGGAGTAGTACATTTTGAAGATGGATTGATTTTTGGCAAGTATTTCTTAATAAGATCTACTTGGTTTTCATTCTGGAAATTGTCTACAATGTACTGAATGACTGTTGTAAACAATCTACGAGTAAAACGATGTGCACCACGATAGTACAAATCTGTACGTAACAATTCAAACAAATCGTTCCATGAACCAGCCGCTACAAAAATATCAAGATTTCTCTTAAACATTTTTGGATAATTCAGAGCAAAGAAATACAATCTTCCAATGTATTCATGCTTTAAACCTTGTCCACGATGTACTCCAAGAGTTTTATCTTGGAAGAATGGAGCACGAGTAATTAGTCTTAAATAGACTGTTAGCCTCAGAGCTATAACAGGATCGATATTACACAATTTTTGTGTTGTGTAAAAAATATCATCCATTTCTCTTAGCTCTCTGTAATTAGCTAATTGAGCGAAGTCATCAAGGAAAATGTCACCTGTAGTTTTGTACTTGACACTTCCATTACCAGAAGTAGTTTGCACTTCTTTTTTAAACATTTCTTTTTCAAAAATGTTCATGTCTTTTACAGACTTCTGTTTCTTTCCGTAAAGATTTTCTAACTTTTTCATAATTGTAAATAAATTTACTTTATGTACTGAAAGCGAGACTCGAACTCGCACAACCATTACTGGTCAAGGGATTTTAAGTCCCTCGTGTCTACCTAATTCCACCATTTCAGCGAATTAGTACCTTTGGTGGGACTCGAACCCGACACGAACCCTTCGGTTCATCAAATTTTAAGTCTGACGCGTATACCATTTTCGCCACAAAGGCATATGATAACTTTACCGAAATAAAGTTATCAAATTTAGAATTAATTTTTTATTTTTAAAAACAAAAAATGTTAATTTTTGTTAATCTTCAGAATCTTCAGAGAAATCTGAATTCAACATTTCTTTTGCCTTCTTGATGTATGCAAGTTTCTGTTCCTCAACATCAAGATCCACAATGCACTGAACTAGCTTTGTTACAATCTCTTCACCAGAAGTTTCCGAGTCTACAGTATTCGCAATTGATGCAAGTTTATCTTTTGCATCCAATACTGCTGTTTCTTGATTTGTAAGTGCACTTTCAATTGCTACTCCAATTTTTCTACGGAAAATTGCTTCTCTTGCTGACTTTGGCAAACCTTTTACTAAAATGTCAATTAGCTTCATACTTTAAAATTTAAATTTATATTAAGTTTTGGAATTTTAATATTAAATTTTGTTTGTTCTTCTTGTTCTTGTTTATCCATTTCCATTACTTGTCTAAAAAAGGATGTCGGATTATGTGCAAATAATTCTCTTTTTAAATCAGCCACTACCTTATTTAAATCCTCTAATGTTTTAAAACAATAAACACTATAAGGAACTCCAAGTGGATTATTATAAACTGGAGTTATTTTACGTAAATCAGCATATCCAAGAATACGTTCTAAATAATCACGAGGTTTTACACGCATTTTTGTGAAAATCTCATCATTATCATATGCATTTTTCATATTATGTAAAAAATATGAGCCATCACATTTTTTTACTTTATATATTAAAACAGACTTATCAGGAAAATGAATTTTAATTTCATCATCTAACTCATAAGAAGTAGTTACTTTAAGATTTTTAGGACATTCTGCTTTTTTTGAATTAGTCAGTTTCTTTAAATCTTTTATTACTCTGTTTATAGCTGATGATGTTAAAAAACGAGGAACTGCTTGACTATCTTGATAAGAGCCATCTCTTACAAAACCAACATTATAATCCCCATAAAGTTCCTTCACGAAATGAAAAGGATCTAATTTTAATTTATTAAAAACTTCATTATGGCAATTTGGATTTGTTATATTATATAAGTAATATGATTCATGCTCAATATCATTAAAATCAACAATATTACCACCTATAGTTTTTATTGTATATTGTAAAGTACAATCAGGAAAAACAAACTCAATTCTATCATTTACAGAATATTCAACAAACATTTTATGTTAAAATTAAAGTTTATTTAATACTTGATTTAGTCTTCATCTTTATGTACTTTTATGTAAAGACAAGCACAAACGATAATTGCAACTGTAATTGTAATTACCCAAAGATTTTCGTTAATTGTTTCCATATTTTTTAATTATTAATTTCCTCTCTGAAATGAATCAGAGAGGAAATGTGTTAGACAACTGTACCTTGAATAACAAGATAACCATGCGCTTTCACGATATCTATTGACTTCTGAAGAATCATATTTTCATATGCTTCTTTCTTGATTACCTTGTTTGCCTTGTACTTTTTTGTTCTCTGTGTATTGAACTCCTTGATAACGTTTTCCAAGTACTTGAAATACACAGGTTTTTTAGGAAGCATATATTCATTTCTTCCTACATAAAGGATTACACCTTTGTTGCTTAGCAAATTGATTAAAGCTAAGTCTTTACCCAATCCCACTTCGTTAAACAAAGTTCGCATTTCTTTACAAGTAAAAACACGATTAGGATTTTCAGCTCTCTTCACGTTAAAAAGAGCTGTGATTTTTTTATAATCTTTCATATTCTGATTTGAGTTTATCTTCTGCATCATAAACGCAGGTTGTTAGAAAATCTCTGAATTGTTCGAATACATTTTGAAGGTCTAAATCAGATGCTGATACAATCCAATCATTAAACTTAATATATAAGTTTTTTTGATCAATTTTTTCAATAACAACATCTTCAAAATTACCTTCTGGATCAAGTCTTAACCAATTATCTGGCTTCTTAATAGATGAAACAAATAGAGGAATAGAACGATCTGCACAATATTTTCTTTCAAACATTTGTTTATAAATATTGAACAAATCTCGAATTACTTCTTTTTTCTTACTTATTGTACCACGACTAGATAAATATAAGTACTTAATACTATTAAGTTTTACGATGATTTTAAAGATTTCGTCTTTTTCCTCTTTGATTTCTTTCTCATGTTTCATTTTCATCAAACGATTTACACGTAAATCATTTAGAAAGATGACAATTAGAAACAAAAGAAAAAAGATAGCGAGAACAATTACTTCCATATTTATTAGTTTTTTAAATGAAGATATTGTTACTGAATTTCAGTAACAACACCTTTGTCAATTGTGATGGTATACTCATTCTTGTGGAGTCTTCTGATCTCCTCAAAAATGTAGCCAAACACTCCGTTGGCATAGTCATACTTCTTGTAGAATGGACGACCTCTGAGGATGTCCAAAGAACGACCTACTCGTGTACAATCACAGATGGCTCCATTCTTGTCCAACTTGACGAAGAGCATGAAATCACCAACCTTGTGAGTAGAGTCATCTATCAGAAGCTCACTCTTGCCAATTACTTCTTTGAACTTCTTAGGCTTGAGATTGAATGACTTACGCATACCATTGTTAAAGAATTTCTTACTATTTGACATAGTATTACCTGCTTGCCCAGGATTTATTTACGGCAAGAAAAGATTACTATTTTGTATTCAAGTATAGTTACTTGTCTTGTTTTAAGCGATGTTCGAACTTAGTTCTACTTATATAAACAAGCTAAAGCAAAAAATTAGAAGTTCTTGCCGGACTCGAACCGACCACCTCTGCTTACGCGACAGTGCTCCCACCTGTGAGCTAAAGAGCTTTTACCCATCGTTGGACTTTCACCAATCCAGATTGCTTAAGCGCTAATAACAATAATGGGGATTTATTACTAGTAAAAATCGCAATCCCTATCGGACTCGAACCGATAACCGCTGTTAAAGAACAGTGCTCTCACCATTGAGCTAAGGGATTTTTGCATATAACATCTTGAGCTCATTAATGTTATACGTGCCAGTTGACGCCACCTATAGATTCATTCAACTTCATAATAGAAATGCAGTAGATATAACAGGATTCGAACCTGTGACCCCGCGCCGTATCATATAAATGATGTTAGTATTATGAATGTACACTCAAAACCCGAGTCGCTACTCTAAACCAACTGAGTTATATATCTATGTTATTTTTATGGTTGTTTAAAAAATCGTATTACTATTTTCACAAACTGTAATACGCAGAATTTTAACAAATATAACCAAACAACCTATGAGTAGGAAAGCCAGGATTCGAACCTGGATTACCAGAGTGAGAATCTGGAGTACTACCATTATACGACATCCCCTAGTAATACACTTATAAAGATTTAAGAAACTTAGTGCATTTAAGACCTCGAGTCTAAGTTTACTGTGTCGGACAACTAACTAAAACCAAAGTTTAATTTGGTAACAGTATTTTCTTTATTTGTTTAACTGCTTCTTTAGCTTCTTCAGCAGTTTTGAAGTAGTTTCCAGACTCATAACGACCGTTATCATATCTGTCTCCACATTCAGTACTTTCTATAACAACTAAGGTACTATCAATTGTGTAATAATATCCACATCGTTCAGCTCTCCATCTAAATGGCTTTAGCTCCTTAGCAGTAGCTATAATGTATTTGCCAAAATCAAAATATTCAGAAGTAAGATGTATTATATTATCTTCAGGATTTATATAATAAATAGAATCCCTATCAGTGCCACTGAAATTTTTATCGTTTTTACCACCAAAATGTACAAGAGCTTCTATTACTCCTGTACCTGATTTCGTTCCTCGAACGTATACAGGTTTATATTTATCACTCATAACAAGTTTAAATTTATTATTCGTTTGATAATGTTTTCTTTACTTTTTTAAGCATTTCTATAGCTTCTGCTTCAGTTCTGAAATAATTTCCGTTTTCGTAACGTTTATTATCAAAACAATCTCTAACATCATACATTTTCATGATTTCTATAGTGTTATCGATTGTATAATATCCAGCACCTTGTTCGGCTCTCCACTTGAAAGGTTTTATTTCTTCAGCAGTAGCTATAATATATGGAGCAAATTGAGAGTATTTATCTACTCCACATATAAAATTGGTATTAGGAGCTATATAATATATATTGGACTCACAATTGCCTTTATAATCACAATTGTTTATACCTCCATGAGCTATAAGAGCTTCAATAACTCCTTCTCCTGTCTTTGTTCCTTGAACATAAACAGGCTTAAAATTTTTATCCATATTAATTTTAATTTATTATTCTTCCCATTCTATTGATTCAGGAGTTTCAACCCATTCATATCCATCATATTCACAGATGCGATATTTCCCTTCAACTTGTGCAACAGCTAATTTAGAATAAGCTCCATTAGCAGCATCACCAAGTTCTTTAACAATTTTAATTAGGTTTTCATTAGTTCTTATACTTCCATGACAATAATTTTCTAAATAAATTCGTCCTGGAAGTGTATAATTTTTTGAAACATATTTATCACCTAAATCTTTTGTGGTTAGAATGGCTTTAGGGTTATTTTGAATATCGTTTTCTTTAGTATATATTATTTCATCAAACTCATAGTTTTCTTTATAAGCATATACTTTTAGTTCGGGTTTTATGATTTCTAAATATTTTTTAATTGCTAATGGTGAAAACCCAAAACCGCCATAGCATACATTATATAATACTTCTTTCATAATTGTGGAATTTTATTGTTAATAATAACCCCTGTGGGATTCGAACCCGACGTTGCTGGAATGAAAATCCAGTGTACTGACCATCTATACGAAGGGGCTAAGTTAATTGGAAATATGCTTATAAAATGTACAAAACTTAGCATATTTAGGACCTCGAGTCCAAGTTTATAACAGAACTCCGGAAGGGTGTGATTTGATAGTCTTTATTATGTATATATCACCCGTTCTGTTTATTGTAAAGGTACAACGTAATTTCTACTATTTAAATCTACAACAATTTTTTCAATTCTTAATGCGTTACTTGCATAGTAGTCATCATTCGTAAAACGATTTGCACGTCCTGTATAATAAAAACTACCTCTTGGTATTATACATTCAGCAATAACAAGATTTTCTGCAAAATGAGGATTTACTATTTTCAAACATGCATCAATAGATTTACAAGTATGGAAACCTTGACCAATAGAATATGTTAATATCATGTTGCCATTACTATCATAAACATAATCATTGTCATATCTCTTTGTTATCCATTTATCACCGTTAGAATCAACAAAACAACCTTTAGACATTTTAGAATAATAATCAAAATGAAATAAATTGCTGTAAGCACAAATTGTTAGTTCAATATTAGTAGCTTCTTCATATACTTTTCCAATTTCATAGGAAAATTTATAAAGAGGTGCTTTTAATTTTCCGTTTTTACAACGTACAAGAACTTTGTAGCATTTTTTATCTTCTAAAGCTACTTTGGGTTGCTCTCCTTTTTTATAATATAAACACATAATATTTTATTTTTAAGTTTATTTAGCACTCAATATCAGATTCGAACTGATAACATTTTCCGCAGAAAACTATTTTATCCAATTAAACTAATTGAGCTACAGATGTTGTTCTGCTAGACATTTGTATAAGATACTATACTTCACTTATACAATATATAAAACTATGAAGACTTCTTGACCGTCAATGAAAACGATACTCTACACAAGTTTCTAGGTACTTGATAAACCCAATTAATATATTCCATCACGTAAAGATGAACCTCTAACAAATCCTGAAAATGTTAGAATATTGCGTTTGACAAATCAAACTGCTAAGTTGCTGTATGATAGGGATTCGAACCCTTCACCTGCGACCGCCGACCGCCGTGCACCACTACACCAAATACACATATGTTCTGCAAAACATACGCTATTAATACTTACATCAAGTGTGTCTTGATTGCAGTCATAACACTAATCATGTTCATTTACTTTTCTATGCTTGAAATTAATCTAAATGAATCACTTATTTCATTGATGCAAATATGCCCTAGATTTTTTAATATATCTAAATAAATAAAACTGAACTACACGATCTACTCCCTATGCGTATTAGTTTTTAATCGTCATTAAAAACACACATAGTTTCACTTGAATTTCTAACGCGAAAGACCAATTTACCGTTAGCCAATCTTTATGACGTTCGACCATTCATCATTTCATTAGATATATTGGTCATAAACAAAATGATTAGTAGTTCAGTTTATTATTTTATTGACAAATTCCAACAATTTCAAGTGGAATTAGTTTATCAGATGCATACTCAAAATTTACACCTATTGTATCACTTATTGCTTTATAGTAAGTTGCACCTTTAGGTATTTCACATTTTACCACAACAGGAGCTTTTTGTATATCACCATTGATTTGATTAAACCAAGTATAATTATATGCTGTATGTTTAGCTTCAAATTCATCCGCATAAGCATGAAGTCCTTTTTCTACGTTGTCATAAGCACACATTTTCTTAATAGAAAATTCAGAAGTTAGCATTTTGCCAAGTTCATATTTTTGCTCATAACAAGGACTTAACATATCTACTGTTAAGCATTTAAAGCAGATAATTCGTTCTGTTGCTAATTGTGGTTTTTGATTTACTGGTATACGTAAGCACATATTATTTTCTCCTTCTTTTATTTGAGTTTAACAATGCTTGTCCGTATGATTTAGGATCTGATCCAAAATCACGCAAATCCGCAGCTACTAAATTATAATACGGATTTTGATATAAAGTATAATCCATTTTTATTAAATTTAAAAGTTATTGTGCGCTCTATGGGACTCGAACCCATGCCTCTTACATTAAAAGTGTAATACTCTACCAACTGAGTTAAGGGCGCGAACCATTTTTAAAGCATTCGATAATCTCCTATTTCAAAGGAAACTTCGGTAGTATCCAAATCATTCCAATCTTCAATCCATTTGTGACCTTCAGTATTAGTACATTCAACTTTAAGAGAATTTTTCTCTCTGTTGATTTCTAATACTTCAAACGAGATAGGGTTTTTACACCCTATCCACGCTTGTATAAACTTAGAACCGACTTCTAACATATTAAAAAGTTGTTTGAAGTTCTGGAACAAGAAGGTCGTAAACAAGAACAGGATCACCGAGTTCGTCCTTTTTCTGAAGTTTCTTTCTCAAAGTTCTAACCTTATTGAGTTTAGAAATCTTTGTTAATGCTTTTTGTTTGCTCATAGTTTTATTAATTTATAAAGTTTATGATAACCAGAGATTCTTACGAAATCTCTGAATGTGAAGTTATTAGCAATATATGTAATTCCTATTAAAGTAAATAAGAATAATATAATTGCACAATTTCTGTGAATGACAAGGAAATCAGCAGCTGCTACCATATAAACAATAACAGCTGCTGTCAACCAGAATATGAAATGTTTCATCTATAAGATTTATAAACGTTCATTACTTGATATTCCTCATCTTTGCCTGGAAGGTCACAGATTTTGTTGTTTGAAACATTCTTTCTTAAAACCTCTAAAGCAGGAATGTTGGGAATATCTGCGGATTTTTCAAGAGCGACTACATAATCTCTGTATGAGTCGATTGCAGCTCTGTAATTAGTAAGTTGTTCTACATGAACTGATTTTGATACAGTATTAATTCTACCAGTACCAAGACCTAGGAAAAATGCTACAACTGCTATACATATAAGAGCAAAAATATCAGATGCGTGCATAATTTGCAAAAATTTGGTTATACTCAGACCATCTTACGACAGTCCCATTGTTTTTACAGGGAGCAGATATACCAAGTTTGGCTTCTGCTTTTTCTATGTTTGATTTTGTATACATAGCTTTTTTGTTTTAATAAAATTGCCGTCTATTCCGAGCTGCCAACATTTAGATACTCCTAATGATTAACCAAGTTTCGTTTATACTCCTATATCACAGAGTTTTATCAGAGTCTGAAATGATGATTCCGTAGTCTTCCTTTACTTCAAACTTTGTAATTCCATTTTTTACTTCTGGGTTTGTCAAAGCTGGACAAGCGTAAAGTAAAATAGATGCAGGAATTGATTTTGTAATTACATAACGTTTGTTTAATGCTATTGTTACATAGACTTTTTTTACATCTAAAATACATTTGTTTTTAGATGCTGGGTTGTAAAATTCAATCTTCATAGTTATATTGTTTTTAGTTAATAATCAATTAAAAACTAACTACCTATTTCACAACAGATAGTTAGTGAGCTACACAAAAATAATTAATTTTTTATTTTATGATATTTAACAATTTCAAAGTAAACTGAGAGTTATGTGCTTTATGCTCTCAGGTCTGTCTCTTATTCATTTTGCACTGGAGATAGGGACATTATTTGTTTATAGTTATCAAATGTATTTTAACTTGTGTATATCTTTTTCACTCACGCAATTCACGTATACACATGTGAGAATCGCCGTTTCATTTTAGGACTTCTTACGGGGTTCGAACCCATATCTTCAGCACGGATTTAATCTTTCAAAGAAGAATTAAAGGATACTGATGTTTTAGCCTTATTAAACTAAAGAAGTCAAGAATTACCTTGGTTATGCTATAAATGTTCTATTTCGCGATGCATTCAGAGCCAATTATAAATACAATAGAATAAGTTTTATCATCTAGAATACGCTAATATGCAAAGGTTACGAGATTTTATATAATCCCGTAACTTCTTTACATATAACATTCTTTACAAACTCTAGAAATTTGCAAAGGAAGTCTGCCACCAATTATAGCAATTCTATATTTGGATTTATTTGCTTATACGTTCCCGCAGTATCTTTCATAATTGTTTCACTTCTTCCCAATTATGAACCATTACGGTTAGGTTTAATTAACACTAATAATAACAACAGATTAAATGAAATTAGTTTTGGTTTAAGGCACAAAGCTATAAAAGCCTTGAATCGGTTTTGAAAGTTGTAGAACTTATTTTCAGATTAACTCAAAAATTTTATGAATTTTTAATTGCATGATAAATTTGATTTGAGTATAATTGAATATGATCTTTGAGTTATCTTACAAAAGTCCTAAATTTAAAATTTTTGTTTTGTTGGATCAACCCGAAAAACTGGGGGTGTCGAAGTGCGCTCATTTTTGTCTATCTCTAACAATACAGTCGAGTATGTTCCATATCTTCTTATTGTTATTGAGTTTGAGCGTGAACCAACACCACTTGTGTTTGGGTAATAAGTGACGTGCAGTAAATAATACGTGACCATCAGCTGTTTCCAGCTGACAGTCAGTATTAATTCTACCTAGCAGACACTTTAAGGTTAAGCCCATGTGAACTTGTAGTTTGACATAGTCTTCACCTTGAAGCTTGTACGGTCATTGATGTCGTCATACTGAACACCCTTGAAGTTCTCGACCTCTACCTTAACAGCACCGTGAGCACCGATAGCCTTGATAGCGTCGCCGACATTCTGATCGTCATAGTTGTGAACGAAGTCTACAACTTCACCCTCAGAATACATGTACTCGCCTGAAGGCTGACCCTCTGCAGTTGCCTTCTCACGCATACGTGTGAAGAAACTTGGGAAGAACTGAACGACAGTGTTTGCGTTGCCACGCTTTACATCTACGAGAATGAATTCCATCTTGATTGGATTGCCATCGGCGTCAAGACGAGGCTGACCATTCTGCTTGAACTCCTGTGAAATTACGCGACCAGTGAGGTCTGTAGGGAAGGTGATAATATCACCATCACGGAGTGTGTTGAGAGACGCACGAACTGTACCTGTAAATGCATCAGATGCTATCGCACCCTTTGCTACGAGCTTGTTAAGCTCACTTGCGATTGTTTTTGCCATTTTTGTAAATGATTTGATTTGTTTGTTCGAGGTTTTTTTATACATGTTACTCTCATGTTATACACTATTTATTTAACGACGTTAGTGTTACGTCAAATATTTATAGGCGCTATACATTCTAGTTATGATGATTCACAAAGTGAATCGGATTTCTGTTCAGAAATCTAAAGGCGATTTACAGACTATTTATGTCCCATCAGATAATAATTAATTATATCCCATAATTATCCATAAATTAAATATATCAAAGATAAAAGTGAGGTGAAAAGGAAAAAAGAAGAAAAAAGAGTGCATAAAAAATTTTTTTGAAATTTTCCCTTAAAAAATTTTTGATATGAAAAACTTTCTTACTATTATCTTACCGTAGGTAAGATAATAGCACAGGTGACCAGAAAATTAAAAATTAAATTTGAAAAGATAGAAAATGCCGAAAAATGGAGTAGAAGAAGAAACAAAAGGAAAAAATAAAGGGAGAAAAGAGAAAAGAGAAAAGAGAGAGAAAAAAGAAGAAGAAAGAAGAAAGAAAGAAAGAAATAAATATATAATTCCACTTTAAGTCAAAAAAATAAGGGAAACCCCGTTTGGAGTTTCCCTTATGGCAGGTCAACTGTTAGAATGTGAATTCCAACAGTTTGCCTGTTTTGACGCGACCGTAAAAGTCGTATTTGTAAGGCTTCTTACGTACGACTTTGATGGTCTTGTCTTTGCATGCCTCAAGCAATTGCTTTAAGCATGCCTCGTCAGAGATTGCACCCTCGTGCAACTGACGGCAAAGTTTGTTCAACTCTCCGTCAGGCAGAAGGTCGTTGCCTTCAGCGTCCTCGACGGAAGATAGCAACGTTTTGAGCCAAAGGGGCTCGTAGTCAACGAATGTTCCGTCTGGTTTCTGTAACTGAGTCGTAAGGACTGGGTACAGACGAACATTGTTGATAATCTCATCGTCAGTCGGTGCTGGATGAGTCTTGAGGAATTCTGCCATGTCAGAATCCTTGTAGACAACATCGAGACCGATGAGTTTGATTACTTGTCCGTCAAACCAAACTTTCTTAGTAAAGGTTGACTTTACTGAAAGGCATGTAGCCTTTACCTTAGAGAGCGTCTCTGCGCTCAAGCCTGCATTGTTGAGGCTTTGAAATTTTAGAGCCATGTGCTATAAAATTTAAAAATGAAACGATGCAGATTCCGTTAAAGAACGCAGTTCTGCAAAACTGGATGCTTAATAGCATCAAATAATTATAAGTGTTTAAAATAAACTATTTATGTTTAAAAAAATAAAAAGTGGACAGTCCAAAGACTGCCCAATTTTTATTTACTTCTTGTCGATGTCGTTATCTGCTCCGTCGATTGCGTAAGAGTTCCAAGTGTCGATAGCAGTATAGCTGTTAGCGAAACGCTTATGCGTTCCCTTAACGCAGTAAATCTTATCCTCGCGACAAGAGTTATCTGCATTAAAACGTCCGTTAAGGAAGAAGTCTTTAGCATCTTCTTCCGTCTTAAAGTAACGGACATCTTCAGTCTCGTAAGAGTACTCAACAACTCCACGAATCATATCAACTCGTTGGAAAGTGCAGACACGGTTGTTGATGTGAGCCTGTGTTGCACATTCAGGCACAGCCAATTTGCCCTGAATGTATAAAGCAACACGAGCGATCTCATTAAGATCGTCGTCTACAGCATTCGTGATAAGTTCTTGAAGAGCATTCTTATCAAACTCCTTAGAGTTTGGGAAGATGTTGTTAAGAACTGCAGTTGCGATTGAAGACTTGAAAGATTTAAATTTTTTCATTTTAATAAAAAATTAAAAGATTGAACGGTCGAGAGTCGTCACTCTCATTAATGTAAACAAACATAATCGTCATTATGTTCAAACAATTATAAGTGTTTAAACAGACTATTTATGTCCTAAAACGGATAAAATTTTTATTTGAACCCCACCCCACCCCTGGGGTTCGAATAAAAATCCGTTTTCCAATGCGTGACCCGGGGGGAGGGAACGCAGTGGTGCACTCACCTTTACACAAATATATAAAAAATTTTTCTATTGACTTTTTCGCACATATATTATATTTCGGAATATTTTATAAAAACAAAAAAGGCAGCTCTTATTTAGAGTTGCCTTTGTTTATAAATGGTAAAGTTGCTGGCAATGTTAATATTGCCTTTCTTAATGAATTCATTAACTATGGATTACTGCGTAATTGTTTAGCATATTCAGATCCATATGAATTAATATTTTCTAATGATTCTGCTAATTCATCGTTATCCATTAAATAAAGATTTTCTTTCATTTCATTGAAATTTCCTTTTTTACTTAAATTAAATTTTAATTCATTTAATGTAGCTCTAAGTTCTTTCCAATCATTAGAATCTTTATCCTTAATATTTAATTTATTTAAAAGTGATTTATACTTTCCTTTAATTACTTCTGGTAATAAATTATCTGTAAAATGAGATATATTTTCATGAACTACTGTTCTGCCAATTGCTTCAGGATTTGGACCTATTTGTCTTAGATTTATAAATGTCTAATTGTTATTAGGATTAAAATATCCACCTGTTTTACTTAATTCATCAGAAAAATATAACCAAGGATTAGGAGCAGTAGTTATTTTATTATTAATAACATCTTTAACATAATCTGTTAAAATAGGAGTTTCTGGATAATTAGTATTAAAATTATCCAATTGAGTATTTAATATATTTTTAAATCCGTTCTTTAAACCATCTGCATTAATTCGTTCTAATAATATTCCTGATATATCTGGATCATTATTCCAATTAACAATACCTTTTATTTCTGGATTTTTTATTCCTAAACTACGAGTAGCATTATTTACTTGTTCTAAGTCTTTATATCTAATTGTTTTTGTTGCTGGAATAGGTTCTATATTTTCAAATTCACGTATTTCAGCAAATTCCTTATCCTAAGGATTAATTATTTCATTAGAATTAGTTCTATATCTTTTAGGTAAATTATCAACAGCTTCATTTAGTTTATAAGGCTAATTAAATATAATAGGATTTCCATCACTTAAATCTGAAGAAGTTGCTGTTTTATATTCTGGAAATTCAAACGATTTAACAGATGTATCAAAACTATATTTTAATGGAGTTTGTGAATACTAACCAATAGATTTTAAAGGTCTTTTAGAAATTAATTTCTATGCAGTTTTAGTAATACCATTACCCATTATTCCTGCATCTAACAGATTAAATGCTCCACTAACTGCACATTGTAAATAATTTCCATTTTTAAAATTATTATATGTAGCACTTACACCTGTTTCTGGATTAGCTAAATTATATCCAGCATTTAAAGCACCTGTATATGGATTAGCATATAATACTCCAGATTTAAGAATTGCTTTAATTGGACTTCTGTTATTTTCCCAATCTTCTTTATTTCTTAAACTAATACCTTTTATAGGATTTTGTCTAAGTTCATTTTCTTTATTAATTTCTTCCTAAGTTGGAATGTGTCCATCTTTTATTTTATAATCTTTAGGTAAAGCTTTAATAGAACCTGGATTCATAGCCATATTCTATACAGATTTATTTATTGCCCAATTCTATCCTTCTTTTAAAGCCTTTAAATATTTAATAGTATCTGCTCTTGACTAAGACTACTATGCTGCTTGATTCTACTATGTTTTCTATGACTAAGTTCCAATAGTAGAAGTAGCTCCGTAACCTAATTTCTATTTTATAAAATCTTCAGAAGGTTTTGGAACTTTATTTCCAAACTAAAATTTACTAATCTTCATTTTTATTTCCTTTCCAAATACTTGTTACACTATCAACACCTAATAAACCGCAACAAGAAAGTAAAAATACATCTATCATTTCTGGAGCTTGTATTACTTTAATAGTACAATATATTAATATACCCATACATATTATAAATCCTAAAACTCCACATAGACGTTTACTGCTGAACTAACCATTTTCAGCACTTAGCATTTCTCTAAACCAATTCATTTCTTTTATGAGATATATGATATTTGTTACACACTTTACATAGATAAACTATGTAATCTTTTAAATTCATTTTCTTAATATATTTAAACGCATCTTTTTCAGTTTCAAAAATTATCTTAGTTTTACCACGTTTATTATAATGACAACGTGGTTTCTTATTTTGTAGATTACTTCTTGGAGCTAATTTCATAATTATTTCAAATTATATAATACCAATCATCTCTTTTCTTCTCATTATCTAAATCATATTTAATATAATTGCCATTCTGGAAGTATACACTCTAATTAGCATAGTCCCATTTAAAATAACCAACGTAATTTGGTAATAAGGCTGTTTTTCCTGCTTTAATTAATTTTTCAATTTCGCTGTATTTCATAATTACGATAATAATACATATTTATTTTAAAATAACAAAATTTAACATTTAAAAATTTGATTTTGAAATTTTAAGATATATATTTGATTATAATTTAAAAATACAATTTATTTATGGACGTAGTTAGTTTATTTAATTTGTTTTTTCCTGATTTCGATAATACAATCGAAAAAGACGGAAAGATTTACCGAGTAAAACTCGAAGAAATCGAAAAAGAAGACACAGTAAACGTAGCTGATATTAAAAAAGATATTGATAGTTACGTTGAAGACATAGATGCAGAAATCTGGAATGATGCAACAGTTATTTTTTCAAGGAAATATAATATTGCTTATTTCGATAGATTGTTAAAGAAAGATGTTTTAACAAAAGAAGAATTTTCTCAACTTGTAAACGCATTTACTGCTCTTAAAGAGTGTGTAGCAAATGCAGCACAAGCAAGGATTAATTATTTAACCGACAAATATTTATCAAGTGATGCTTAGACAAAAGCTAAAGTTGAAGACTGAATCACTGATTAATGATATTAAGGAAGTTAAAAGAATTGCTTTAGAAAATAAATTAACAAATGAACAGTGGTTCATAGACTTTGAAGACCAACTTAATCAATTAAGTGGAATCGAAGTTATTAATACCTGTATAGAGTTATTTCCTAAACTCACAGGTACAGCAGAAGAAAGATTAAACAAATGGATTCAATATAAAAACTATTGAATCCTTAATATTCCCTTATGGTGTAATGGTCAGCACAGGAGGCTCTAACCCTCTTAGTCTGCGTTCGAATCGTAGTAGGGGTACTTCTTCATACTTTTCACGTCACTAAGGTATCGGATGACCTTATTGATTTTTACTGTTTTTAATCATGATAAAAGGCGGCTTCGTTGTGAAACGAGGTCGCCTTAATTTATTATACATTTCTTGCAAATTTAAGTCTACTACCATAATTAGCATATCTTTTATCTGGACGTTCATAACCATCCATTACAACACGTGTTGCTTCTTCAATAGTTTTAGTCTTTTTAAGTTTTTCTAAAACCTTTGAATATCCATTATTTAATTCATGCCAAACATAATCTAATTGTTGTTTTTTAGATGGAGTATATGTTCCTGTAAAATTGCGAAGACCTATTTGTCTATCTTTAGAAGTCCATTGTGCTAATCCATAACCTGTTATTCCATCTATTTTTAAACTACCTCTTTTACCACCTTGAATGATATTATGAATACCACCTCCTGATTCGTGTAATAAATTACCAACTAAACCGCGTGCTTGATTATATGTTAGTCCTTTATTAACAAAATAATTAACCATATCATTATTTGAAAATTTTTCCTCAACAGATGATTCTCGATTAACTATTTCATTTGGTAAAAACCTATCAAAATAATTAAAGCCTTCGTATTTAGAAATAGGATTATTTTCTTCTGGTTCTTGAAAAGGATTTTCAGTATTTTGATAACTTTTAAGTTTTAAATTATCTAAATTTAAATTAGGAGAAGATTCCATTAAAGTTGCTTCATTTATTGGAATATTCTCATATGGCATATTATATTCACCAGCTTCAACAGGATTATAATATACAAAAGGAACATCATTAACATTCATAATTTATAATTTTTATTTTTAATTTTACTTTTTTACTTGTAGAATGATTCTAATTTGTATTTTAATTTTTATTAAACATTTTTAGTTTGATTTTTACAAAAATAAACATATCTTTGAATATTACAAAATATTTATAAAATTAAAAATTATTTTAATAAACGTGATAATGTAAATGTTATATGGAAATTACTAAACAAAACGGAAATATATGTTTCGCAGAAAAAGAACATATATATTGGGATCAAACAAATCCTAATGCTAAATATGTATCTGTAACTACTTTGATACATAGTTTTACACAACCTTTTGATAAAGAATTTTGGTCAGCGTATAAAGCATTAGAAAAAATATTAGATGCAGAATCTTGGAAAATTTTAAAGAAAGAATTATTACAAACTAAGAAATTTACTAAAGAAATTCTTTCAAATTATGATGTTCAAGAAATTGAATTTAATAAAGTACAACAAGATATACTAGATGACTGGCAACAAGAGAATTTTAAATCTTGTGAACGTGGAACTAAAATACACGCAGAATTAGAAAATTCAATGTATGAAATGGGAGCTAATGTAACTCTTAAAAAATTCGGAGTAGGTGGTACATTTACTTGTGAAAAAAATAGAACAGCATTAGACTTAGAAAATGGAGTTTATCCAGAATATCTTATTTCATACGAATCTCCAGATGGAATATTAAGAATAGCTGGACAAATTGACTTACTTGTTAAACGTGGTAACAAAGTTATAATAATGGACTGGAAAACGAATAAGAAAATTGATTTAAAAGGAGGATTTAATACTCAAACTAAATCTACAGCTAAAATGCAATATCCATTAAATACATTAGATGATTGTAATTATATGCATTATACAATGCAATTATCTACATATGCTTGGATGATTAATAAATTATTTGGATTTGAAATAGAAGATTTAATTCTTGTGCATTTTGACCATAATGGAAATAAAACGGTATATCATTTAGATTACTTAGAAAAAGAAGTAGAAAATATGCTCAAATTCCACAAAAAGAATTTATTAAAAGAAATACAGAGAAATAAAAGAGTTCCTATAGAATATTAATCTGAGTAGATATATCGTAACTTTATATTTTAGAGTATTGTAATTTTAAAAATCAAATACTAAAAACAACATTAATTAAAATCGAAAGGATTAATATTTATGGGAATTATAAATCAAAGTAAAAATATAATACAAGGACATATAAATGAGTGGTTTAATTTAAGTGAAGACCTTTCAAGTAAAAGAATAGCCATTTGTAAGAAATGTCCATTATACAGACAGAATACTCCTGGACTTGGTGAAACTTGTGATAGGAGAAAGTGGTTAGATCCAAAAACAAACGATGTGTCTTTAGAAAAGAAAGACGGTTATATTAGAGGATGTGGTTGTAGATTGCGGGCTAAAACCACACTTCCTGAAACAATGTGTCCCGCATTTAAATGGTAATATGTAATATGAATAATCTTAATAGAACAACTTTAACAGAACAAGAAAAATTCGCATTAAACGTAGCAAAAGCAAATGGACTCTCAGGAGACCTTTCAGTAAATAATCAAGACCTTAACGTAATAGTAGATCGTGAAGCTCGTGCTAAATTCAACGATGAAGTAGATAAATTTAACGAAGCTACTATTGATTATGAGAAAAAGATTCACGAAGCTAATGAAAGGCTTTCTAAAGATATGAACAATATTGAGTGTAAACCTTTATTCCAATATATTCATGTTGTACCTTATGATACAAACCCATTCCAGAAATTGGAAAAGAAAGGAAATCTTATAATTCCAACTTATGAACCTACACATTTCAGTAATGAAACAGGTAAAGAAGAGAAAGATAAACCTTATATTATTGTAGCTGATGTTGTAGAGATTGGACCTGAGGTTAAATTTGTAAAGCCAGGTGATGTAGTAATGTATCTTAGAATAAATGAACTCCCAGTTCCTCTTTATAATACAGGAATTAAGTGTGTTCAAGAGCGTAGTGTTATCGCTGTTATTAATGAAGGATTAAGTGAACGTTTTAAAAATATAACAAACAACTAATATGGAAGAAAAAATATATTTCATGCCAGGAGACATAGTAAGCTTGAAGTAGGATATTCCTAACAAGCCTACTATGCTTGTGGTTAAAAAGGAAACCTATATCTTTAAAAATCAAAAAGATAAATAGGATAATGGTTTAATGGGAATTCGTTGTAGATGGTTCGCAAATGATGGAACTCTACAAGAAGCAATTTTTAATACAAAAGATCTTATAAAACTATGATTAACTATTTTCAACAAGGAGGACAAGTTGCTGATGAAAAGCAACAAATGCAAGAAATGTTTATGCAGTATCTTGCAGAAAAATATCAAACAGAAGATATAAACGCATTAGTTTAGCAATTATAGTCAGAACCAGGTGAAACAGGTGAAACTAAATTAGAAGATGAATTAATCTCATTTCAATAGATGTTACAACAAGGTGGACAAGCACCATTAATGGCAGAAAAAGGAGCAAAATTAGATTATATTAAATCACTTAAAGGATTTTGTCCAGACGGAACACAAGTTGAATATTATAAAAATGGTAAGAAAATTTGTGGTAAGTGTATTGCTAAACAAGAAAATGGTGCTAAAATGAACCAGAAGAAATTCTTTACTCCAGCTGATGTTCCATCTGCTTGTAAAGGAGGAAAAGCTAAGAAATCTTGCAATGGTGCTAAACTTACTAAGAAATGTAAAACAGGTGGAACCATAGAATTTTTTCAAAAAGGAGGAACTCCTAAACTTCAAACTATAACTGTTGATGGTAAACAATATGGTCGTTATAAAGCTGGACAGCAATGGAGAGAAGTAAATAATGGTAAATTAGGTTCTGCTAAATACGATATTCGTAATGGTAAAGCACAAATCTTATTAACTAAGGCTGCTAAAGAGCGTGAAGCAAATGAATCAACTGTAGTAAAAGCAAGTGGTGCAAATGCTAAAAACGCTAAATATGGTAAAACATATAGAGGTGGAGTTTATGCAAATGCTGCATCTCAAGCTGAAGCTGAGAAACGTGCTATTAACGATAAAGTACAATATTACGATTATAACGGTAAAGTTTATAAAACTAAGTGGAATGATACTCCAACTGCACAAGGTGTAATTGATAATAGAGTTGAAATGGCTGGTCTTTACGGAAACGACTTAGGTTGGCGTAATTCTGGACGTTATAATGCTAAATCTAGACAGCATCGTAATAATGAAAGAATTTCTGCAAACGGAATGTCTGATGCACAATTTAATGCACAAATTGATGCACAAAGACAACAACAATTTGCTGATCAACATAACGCAGAACTTGCAGATAGAGATTTAGCAAAACGCGCAATTGCATCTGAACTTATGGATGCTTCTACAGCAGGTTTAGCACGTGGATTTAATCCATTCGGATATACAAATGATATAGTTAATGGAAATTATGGTTCACTTGCAGGTAGAGGTGTTGAAGCAGGTCTTACTCTCGCTGGTGGATCACTTATGCCTAAGATTCCTGGTATGCACAGACTTGGAAGATATTCTGATGTATTAAGACTTAGTTTAAATAAAGGATTTGACAAAGTTGATAATTTCTTATGGAATGGTGTTCCTCAAAAAATTGTAAGTTGGGGTGGACGTTATATGCCAAAGAATAATGGTGGCTTTGTTAGAACTTATTTTGCTGAACCTTCAATGAGAACAGGTTTAGAAAATGCTAATCCTGTTGATTTAACAGTTAATATTGGAGGTAAGATGGCTAAAGGTGCTGTTGAAGGTGCTAAAAATGCTGGTAGCAAGATTGGAACAAGTCTTTCTGAGTTTGGACAAGATGTTGGTGCATTAGGTAGACAAATTGGACAAGGAGTTAGTAACACTGGTGCTAAAGTTAAAAACGCTTGGGTTAATCATCCTGATGATGTTATGTTAGGTGCTGGAGTTATAGTTCCTTCAAGTACAGCAGTTGGAATAGCTGGATATAACTATTTTAATAATAAATAATTGAATTATGCAAAAGATCTTTGTATACAATAATGGAACAGGACAAATTGAATTAAACATTCCTGAAATAATTTTAATTGATGAATTTCATGCTTTGATGGATAATAAGAGAAATGTTTGTAAAGAAGATCCTGAAGGTATTCAACATTTAAGAGCATTTAGAGAATTTACTTATATTTGGTTAGCTATTGATTGGTTAAGTTTATATAATGATTATTCTAATCAAGAAAGACACCAAGAAGCATTAAGAGATTCTCAATTAACTGAAGAAGAATTTAATGATCCTATATTTAGAGCAGCTTGTAGAAAATATCGTGAATTACAAAACTCAACACGATCAATTAAACTTTTACAAGCTGCTCAATTAACAGTAGATAAATTTATTGACTACTTTACTAATATAGACCCAGAAGAAAGAGATCCTCAAACTGGAAAACCTATATTTAAAGTAAAAGACATTATGGCAGAAATGTCTAACCTTAGTAAAGTGTTAGAAGAATTGAAAATTTTAACTGACCAAGTTAAGAAAGATACACAAGCTGAATCTAAAATTAGAGCAGGAGCAACAGAAGGATATACTCCTAATTTTTAATTATGAGTGAAATTAAATATAATAAAGATGGAAGTATTGCTAAGAAAAGAGGACGTCCTAAAAAGTAGAAACCTGAAATTCCAATAGAACTTCCACAAGAAGTACAAGATATAATTAAAAAGGCTACTGAAGAAGTTCCAAAAATTACTGAAGTTCAAGAAGATCCATTAGCTAAAGTAAAAGAAGCTGTAAGAGATTCTTTTAATGGATGGGATGTTCCTAAAGAAGAACGTATTACACGTTTTGATAAAAGACTTTCTTATGAACTTACTGGATATAAACCAATTACTGCAACTAAAAGTTTAGACTTTAGACCAGAATGGTTTACAGAAGCCAGAGATACCTTTTTAAGAACAGGTAAATATTGTAGTTATCCATTTCGTTCTAAAGCATACGATGACTTTTGGCATGAAGAATATGTAAGATGTAGAGATGGATATACTGTAAATGGTTATACACTTACAGGACCAAACTATTATTATCTTAACTATTATCAATTACCTAATATTGATGTAGAGAAAGCGGGTAGTGGACGTTTAGCTGTATTTCCAAAATTCTTAGTATTTCAATATGAGTTCTTTCATTATTTTGAAATATGTAGAATACTTAAAAAAGATGTATGTTTGATGAAAGCTCGTGGAGTAGGATTTAGTGAGATTAACGCTGCCATTTGTGCTTGTATTTATAATTGCTTTAGAGAAAGTAACTGTATGATAACAGCACAACTTAAAAACTATCTTGATAAATCATTAGATAAAGCATGGAACGCTTTATCTTTTACAAACGATAATACAAGTGGTGGTATGTTCAAACTTACACAAGTGCATAACACTCAATATTATAAAAAATCATCTTGGTACAAAAAAGAAAACGGACAAGATATTGAAACAGGTTGGAAATCACAAATCGTAGGAATTGTAGCAGATACTGATGCTAAGATTCGTGGTGATCGTGTTGACTTACTTGTTTATGAAGAGGCTGGATCAAATACAGCTTTACGAAAATCTTATATTAAGGGTAAAGCCTTAATATATATTGGTGGTAAAAAGTTCGGAATAAGAATGTGTGGTGGTACAGGAGGAGACCGCGGTATTGCACTTGCAGACCTTGCAGATATGTATAATGATCCTGAGTCTTTTGATGTATTACCATTTTATCACAATTATACACCGTCTGGAGATTGGATTGAAACTGCTTATTTCATTCCTTCTTATATTGGAGCTGTAACAGAATACGGAGAAGATGCTGATGGTGTTAAAAGAAGACTTCTTGATGAAAGAGGTTATTGTTTTTGGGAAAATTACAAAGAACAATTAGATTACGATAGATCCAAAATTAAAAATCCTAAAGCATTAATTGAACATTGCGCAGAGTATTGTTATACTGCTGATGAAGCCTTTGCACTTGAGGGTGAAAATAAATTTAATAAAGTTTTATTAACAGAACAATTAATGCGTATTCGTGTTTTAAAACAAGCACCTAAATTTGATTATGGTGTACTTAAATTTAAATACGAGTCTGGAAAACAACATACAAGTGAAAACGTAAGAGGTGTAACTTGGCAATCTACCGCTAAAGGTCCAGGAACAATCAAGATTCTTGAGCATCCTTTATGGGAATGTCAACCTAAGAAAGATGAATCTGGAATGATAATCTGGAATCCACCTGATAAACAAGCTAATTTATATGTAGCTGGTTGTGACGGTATTGACTTAGGTAAACAAGATACATCTGAATATACAAAAGACCCTTCTGATTTTTGTCTTGTTATTTATAAAAGACAATTTGGATTAAGTGATCCACAGATTGTTGCTATTTATAAAGATAGACCACAAGACATAAGAGAAGCACATGAAACCGCAGTTAAATTAGCAATGTATTATAATTGTTTAATTAACATAGAGGCTTCACGTATATCGTTAGTCGGATATTGTAGAGACCGTGGATGGTTAAATTATTTAATGAAACGTCCAAGTATGTGTTTTTCTGATGTTACAAGAAAACATAGAGCAGGTTTACAATATGGTGTTCCTGCTACTGTAGCAAACATTGACCACCATACCGATTTAACAAGAGATTTCATAAATGACTATTCACAAGGTATTTGGTTTGAAGAGTTCTTAGTAGAAGCTACCAAATATAGTGATGAAGAAAAACGTAAATTCGATATTATTGCTGCTACAGGTATGGCACTTATGGGTAATGAAGAATTAGGTTCATTAGTTCCTAAAACAGTTGCACCTGTAGAAGTAAGACATCAAGATATTGGATATTATACAGATGATAGAGGAATTAAACGATTTGGTGTTATTCCAGATAAATACGCTGTTAAACTTAAAATAACACCTCCAACTAAAACATATGGATATGGAAGACAAACTAACCCAAGATATAGAGACTATTAAACAAGAAGTTATTGATATAGTTGAAGAATTATATGAATGTAAATTTATAGGTAAATTAAAAGTTACAGCATTAGATCCTGTTGGATATTCTGTAGCAATTGATTTATTATAGGGTGAAGATCCCATATTTATCACTGCAGAATTTCCTCATGATAAATTCTTAAAATTCTTATGTGAAGAATTAAGAATGAGAACTTTAGATAGAGTACAATTATTTGGTTTATATAAAGTATTTCCTAAATGACTGCTGAAGACGAAAGATTAATAGAATTAACAAACAGAACGATTTCTGATTTAGTATACGAAAAGACGGAACTTCAGAAAGCGTATAACATATATAATGGAAAACGCGACAAAGAGTAGTATAAGTATCTTGAAGATAATTTCGGAATAGGTACACCTACCTCTGTCGAGTTTACTCCATTAGTAAGAAAGCACGTTGATGCTATGGTAGGTGAGTTTTTAGGAACTCCTATATTACCAAAAATTACGTGTAAAGATAAAGAAACAATAAGTAATATACAACGTGAAAAGCAACTTAAAATAAATGCTGAAATTGTAGATTATTTAAAGCATCATTTACAAAATTAGATTTTAAGATTTATTACAGGAAAAGCAATGGATGATACTTCTGTTAAAAATAAACTTCAACAAATTGTAGAAGATTTAGATGAAGATTTTATTTCTGAATATGAAGTTGCTGCTTAGAATGTAATACAATATATTTTACAAAGTAGAAGAACTGATTTATTAACTAAATTAAAGTTAATTTTACTTGATTTATTTATATCAGGATATACTTTTTATAGAGCTAAACCTTCTACTGCAAAAACTAATGTTGAAGTAGAAGTTTTAGATCCAAGAAATACATTTATTGATAGAAATCCAGAATCTCCTTATGTAAAAGATTCATATAGAGCTGTAGTTAGAAAATGGTTGAGTAGACCAGAAATATTAGCTCGTTATGGAAAAGATTTATCAAAAGAAGATGTTGATAAATTAAGAGAAGAATTTGAAGGATTAGATCAAGGTGGAAGTTTTTATAGAAGAAGTCTCGAAGGTGTTCCTTCTCCAATGTCAGAAGGAATACAAGCAAGATTTGAAGGAACAATAGGTCTTGATGCTGAAAGTAATGCAAATTATAGACTAATTCCTGTATATGAAGTAGAATGGATAGAAACCGATGAAAATTTTGTAATGCAGAGATATGAAACAATTCGTATTGGAGATAACCAATCAGAAGATAGTTTCTTTATCTTAAAAGGAAAGAATGAAAATGTAGTTCGTTCTAAAGATGATCCTGCATTTTGTACATTATCAATAAATGGTTTATACTTTTTAAATAGAAACGATGAACCTTATTCTTTAGTTTTAGCTTGCGCGCATCTTCAAGACAAATATGATATACTTCACTTTTTCAGAGATAATCTTATTGCAAATAGTGGCACTGTTGGTGATTGGATCGATGTCTCGCTTATTCCAACATATTTAGGACCAGAACCAACAGAAAGACTGCTTAAATGGATCAGTTACAAAAAATCAGGAATAGGATTAATTGATACAGCTCAAGAAGGTAGAATTGCTTCAGGACAAGCTCCACTTAATCAAACTTTTAGTGGCTTTGATGATACTATTAAAGCTCAAGCAATTCAATCTATACAATTAGCAATAGAAGATGTTGAAAATAACTGCTCTTCTATTACAGGTGTATTTAGAGAAAGACTTCAAGGTATAGAACAACGTGATGCTGTTACTAATATTAAACAAGGTGTTCAAAACTCGTTTATTGTAACTAAGCAATGGTTCCATCAAATGGATACTATTACTGCAGAATTATTAATTGATTCTTTAAATGTTGCTAAAGTTGTTTATAAAAAAGGACTTACAGGAACAATTATTCTTGGTGATAAAAGACAGAAAATATTTACTGCTTTACCAGAATATTTCACAGTAACTGATTATGATATAAGTGTTGTTACAAGTTCTGAATTAATTCAAGACTTGGAACAAATAAAAGCAGTAGTTCCAGAATTTATTAAATCTGGACAATTACCTGCTGATATATTATTTGAAATTATAACTTGTAAGAGTCCATCTGATATTAAAATAAAAATCAGAAAAGCCTTAAAGAAACAAAAAGAAGAAAATAATACAATTCAGCAATTACAACAACAATTACAAGAAGCTCAACAACAATTACAACAATTACAAAATGAAAATTCTCAGCTTAAATCTAAGGTTGAAGCACTTAATGAAAAGAGACTTCAATTAGATGCTCAGAAAATTCAACTTGATAATAAAGTTAATATGTTTAAAGCTCAAACTGATAGAGATTACAAAACAATTGAAGCACAAGTTGATCAAGATAAAGTTAAGATAGAACAGGCTCAATTATACGATAATAATCCATATAATGATAAAATTAGAATGTCATGAATAAAAAGTTATCAAGTTTCGAAAGTATATCTACCTCAGAAATAAATGATAGTTCAGTTTATGTATCTGCTGTTTAGAAATTAAAAGATGGTAGTTATAAAAATATTAATATTCCTATTTCTCAACTTTCTGGTTTATGGAATAACGATGTTCAACTGGCTATTGCTAATGCAGATTTTGAGGGAGGTGCAATTGATGCTGAAGTAATTCATCAGGCTGCTTTATAGGCAGTAGATGCTGCATTAACAGAAGCAAGACAGGCTGTTAATGCAGCTATCGCTGCTGCAAATGATTTTGCAGGAGATGTTGCTACAGGTAATACAGCAACATAGAAAGCAATTGCTGATGCTCAACAGCAATTAAATCAAGCTATTCAAGATGGACAATCTGTAGTAGCTTAGATGCAAACTATGTATGCACAATATTTTGGAGATAATGGTGAAGTGCGTCAAGCATTAAACGAAGCAAATAGAGATTTAAATACATCTAGAGCACTTTTAACTTCAGCACAAGAAGATTTACAAGCATTAGCAAATGGTGAAATTACTCCAGAAAGTTTACATGAAATCGAAAGAACTGTAAACGGAATTAAAGAAATGTGGGGAATTGAAGGTACTTATGTTAATTCAGAAGGTACTGTTGCAAATAAAGTGTTAGAATATGTAGACATGGCATTAGCACAAAAGAATTTAAAAATGACTAACATTAATGGTGAAACTAATAATGTTACATCATTTGAACAACTTGTTGATGCTGCTAATGGAATGTACACAACTACATTAAATAGAATGAATACTGCTGAACAAAAAGTTACTCAAATGCAAGAAGAGTGGGATGTAACAAAAGGTGAAATGTCAGAATATGTAAAAACTTCTGACTTTAGCGATCCTACTAAAGCATCACTTAAATCAGCAGTAAAATCAATGACTGATAGTTTAATTAAACAAACAGTTAGAGATACAACTTTAGATGTAATCACAACAATAACTATTCCTATTAACTCACCTCAAGGTTATACAGTGAGAGTTCCAAATATTGAAAAAGAAACTTTCTATTATATGTCTTGGGATGATGCAGAAGGTGATAATGCAATTCCTTTAAATTATCAATTTAAAGTAGTTGCAAGTGGTAATGCTGTCCCATCTGCAGATAATAATAGTTGGAGTCCTTTAACTTTAGATGGAGTTAATTCTCCTACTGTTGTAGCCTATGACAATGAAAATGTTATTCCAGATACTAATGATAGATATTTATTCATTCAGTATAATGGATTAGGACCAGCAACTAAACAAATTGATGTAAAAGTATGTATTGAAAAATACTTATCACAAACACAAATATAGCAAACAGCTAATGCTATTGTTTTATCTGCAATTAATAGTTTAAAAGAAGGAGGACAATTAGCATCTAGTTTAACTCTTACAGACGACCAAATTAGTACAGCTGTAAGAAGATATTTTAATAGTATTAATTTCAATGCAACTAGCATAAAACAAACTGCCGATCTTATTCAACAAACAGTATTAAGTTTCTTAGACGAAGGAAACAACAATTATAGAACATTACAATCTGTAATTAAATCTGCTAAAGATTCTATTGAACAATCTGTTGAAGATTATACTTTAACTTTATTAGAAGAATTTAAAAATAGTGCTCCTAATACTGACCATAAAATAAATACTGATTATAGTATTGATAATAGTGGTTCAAGTATCACATTTAAAAATAGAAGAAGAATTATTTCAAATCTTGAACAAGGACATACATATTTTATAAAATGCGTTGCTTTATCAAAAATTTATTATAAGTACGGAACTTATAATTTTGCAAATGTAAACGTAGATGTTGCTTTCCTTGAAAATGAAAATAACGGATGGACTAAAGTTGTAACTCCAGATTCTATTAAAGTAGATGTTCCTAGTGATGCATCTTGGAGTACAATTACATTCTTCATAGAATGTGCAAAGAATAATGCTAATCCACCTCAGTATTTAGCAAATAATGATTTTTCTGTTCAAGTATTTGAAACTGCAACATCAAAAGCTGCTAATTTCAAAATTACTCCTGAAATGATTAAAGAAACCATTAGTGGTGATACAGGAGCTGATGGAATTATCCATTAGATTTATCAAAGACTTGCTCGTCCAAGTGGAACTTCAACAACATGGGGAGAAGTAGGTGGTGGATTCTTAAATCAAGCACAAGTTGATGAGAGTGCAGAAGAAATATGTAGAACATTAATGGGAATGAGTACAGGAGATGCTTCTACTGATCCTATTGTTAGATCAAGTGAGTTAAAACAATCTTTAGATGAAATAAAATCAGATGTAAGTAAAATTCAGTATTTAGCTCTTAAAAACGAAGGAGATGATGCTCTTTCATCTGAATATTTCGGAATAAGTAATAAATCTGGATTTAATTATTTAAATGGTATATCACAATATTAGAAAGGTCCAGAATTTGATATAACTCCAAATGCAGATGCTTTTGGATATTTTAAAATAAAGGTTCCTTATCCAAATACAGACTATACTCTTCTTTTAGTTGATTTAGATAAATATAATTTTGGAGAAGTTCACTTTGTAAATGCTGAAACTCTTAATAGCATTACAGAAAATAACTTCAAACAAGATAAATCACATACATCTTGTGTTTATACACCTGATACTAATTATCCAACTAAAAATAAATTAAATCCATTACATTTTGAAAGTGTAACAACAGGATATTTATCATTTAAAATAATTAGAGCTGCTGGCAATAACAATACTTTAAATGCTACTTATTTTTAGAACAATCCTGTTCATGTAAAATTAGGTATTCCTACAGATGTTGCTGTTAGTAACATTAAACAAACAGCGGATTCTATAACAGAACAAGTAAGTAGTTTAGAAGAAACATGGGGTCCAAATGGAGAAAAAGCTCAATCATTAAATACAGCTTTATAGAGTATTACACCAAATGCTATAGAGTCTGTAGTAGCAGAAGAGATTGATGGTAAATTAACTGGTTACTCTACAATAGAACAAACTAAAGATTTTATTGCTTCTACTGTTGGTGCAGCTGGTGCAGTAACTAATAAATTCCATGATCCTTTATTTAAACATGATTATAGTTATTGGCATAGAAGATATAGTAATTATCCAAATTATTCTAATATTGCAAATATAGTTAGTCCAGCTGCTAACGTATATAATAAATATTATGATAATAACAATAATTATTATCAAATAAACTCTTCAAATATATTAGAAAAAGATCTTAAATCATTTATAATATATGATAATAATACTTTAAATATTAACGGTTTAAGTGCTGAAGATAGAAGACATATTTATGGATTATATACAAATTTAAAAGTAATATCTGGTAATAAGTATACAGCATCATTTTATATTAAATTACCTGCAGTTTTTAGTTCAGGATATACATCACTTATCGATGTTCCTAATTCAAATAACAAATTTAGATGTTCTTTCCAAAATCTTATGTTAAATGTAGGATTTGTAGATGAATTAGCAAAATTAACTCCTAATTTTTATATTACTCTTCTTTCTACAGAAAATTCTCTTGAAGATATAGAAAATACAGAATATACTATTGTTGATGGAGAAGAAGTTGAAAATTGGAGTTCAGAAACTCTTTATAATACTCAACATAAAAAAGCATATAAGTTTAATAATCAAGGAAATTTAACAGGAAATGGATTTAATAATGGATCAGTTGATCTTGATCAATTTGGATTATGGATTAAATTCGGATAGGGTAATTTATTAAATTATTTAAATAAAGCATTTACTATAAGTCTTGGAGATGTTGATAATTCTGGTATAAATATAGAATAGAATATAAGATATAGATGGTTTAAAATATGGTTTACATTTACTGCTGATAATAAGCATATTGTTAAAAATTCCGATACTTCATTAACAAATATTGTGGATGATCGTGATAGAGCATTTTGTTTTGAACCTTGGACTAATATTTATTCAAATAAATATTCAAGAATATTCTGTGAATTTGCTGCTCCTATGTTAAATTCTGGAACTACACCTTTAAAGTTTAGTTCTCAAGAAAAATCTGATGAAGTTTATAGTGTAATTAGTCAAACTAAAAATGCAATTGATTTATCTATAAATAATGTTAGACAAGGATTAGAAAAAGTAGGAATAACAATAGATGCTGAACATCCAGAAAAAAGTAAAATAAAACTTAATGCAGATGTATTAGAAGCTGATTTAGCTGAAGCTACATTTACAGGAAATATTAAAGCAAAAAGTTTTGAAGTACAACCAGAAGGTAGTGATAGTTCTATTTCATTAGTTATTTATAATCCAGACGATACTAGTTTTGTTCATAAATATATAACTGATCACAATACAACTTTAAAAATAAGTGCGGGAACTCCTGTTTTAGTTTCAACTGTAGGTGAGGATGTATATTTAATAAACTTAACTAAGATTAATAAAAATGGAGACATTACATATTATTTTAAAATACGAACAGATATTCCTATTACAATAAAAAATATAGGATATTCTGAAGAATCTGGAAGTACTATATCTACATTTAAAATTAAACCAGTAAAATACTTTTTAGATAATGTTTATAATATATATTTAGAGAAATATGTAGCAGAATCAATTGTAGATACTTAGAATAACACAATAACACTTGGTAATGTTACTTCAAATTCTTTCTATAATAGTCTTAATTGTAGTGGTTTTACTTTTAAGTATTCTACAAATGAAGGTGATAAGTCATTAACTTTTGACGGTAATGATAAACCATATATAAAATCTACAGGAGTTTTAAAATACAAATCTATAAATTTAAAACAAGTTGCACAAAACATTAGAGATATTAATTATTTTTCTATTAATAGTCCTGTATTTTCATTAGATTATTCAAGGGGCGGCGATATTTATGATATGCCAATATACAGACATAATTTTAGTCAACCAGGTAATTCTGCTTATGATTCAGCTGGAAATCTTCATGTTACAAATGAAGGTTCATTAAGAATGTTTAAAGTATATAAAAACATAAATAGTTCAGGAACATTAATTGATTTAACTCACTTTGAAAATAATAAGCGTTCTGATGATAAATATTGTTATGCTATAGAATCTAAAGATCGAACAACAGGAGAGATTTTCTATCAAATCTTAGGATTTTATAATATTACAACTTATTTTGGAGATCTTACAAATAATAATCGTTATTATGGTGATATTTATGATGTTGAACAAGGTGATGGTTCAAAATGTTTTTCAATAGCAGAAAATATAATTAATAATTGTTTTGTAATAGGATGTTTTATTAGTAAAAATCTTAATGAAAATACATTAACTGATAATAATAATAGCTATAGAGTATTTTTCAATGAAGATGAATGTACTAGACTTAATGACAGATTATCACGTGGTTATGCAGGAGCAATAGGAAAAGCTAATAATTCTTGGAATAGTAAAAAAATTATAGTAGATAAGTACAATTAATAAAATTAAAATGGAAGGGAATGATTCTCTTCCATTTTTTATTTATTTATAAAATAAATTTTGAAAATTTAAATATTTAGTTTACTTTTATAAATAATCAATAAATATGTAATTATGAATACATTAATAGACCTTTGTAAAAATCAAAATTGTGAAATAATAGTTACAGGAAAAGAACTCGATTAGAACTATTATGCTTAGGAATTATCAACAGAAATAGGTTCTTTTCGATATATTGACACAGTAACTATTAATGTATTGTATAAAGTTAATTCTAATAATGAAGAAACTTTAAAAACTATGCAAATAGTTCAACATTTACAAGAAAATGTAAACGGAGAGATTATAAATAATTTAGATAAAACACAATTTCAATTAGATGAAGACGGATTATATAGAATAGCTCATATTATAATTCCTACAAGAGAGTGGTTTGATCTTATGATTTCTAATTATGGAATTGAAAATATTCCTTATGACAATATTTATGTATATGATAATTTAAAGATATATAAATATACAAATAATGAATTTATACAAGTTCCTTATTCTGAAATATTTGAACATGACTCAGAAGGATCAAATATTGAAAATTCTACATTATCTTTTACGTGTAATGAAACTTTTTCATTTTGTCATACTAAAAAATGTTATACCAAAATTGCAACAAAGTTATTAAATAAATATTGTCCTTTAGATTGTAACCTTGAATCATTTAGGGAATTAATATATAAAAGGGATTTACTTTGGATGGTAATGAATGTTATAACTTATTTACTTGAATTAGGAAGTTTCTTAGAAGCACAAAGAATTATAGAACAATTTACACATTGTAATGATTTTTGTAAAGAAGAATTAAAAAGTAAAGGAGGAGTTAGCTGTGGATGCGATACGAATAATGAAAAACTCGGTCATTTCTGATTTTCAAAAATTACTTAAACGATTAAATGTGGGTTATTAGGACGATTATCAAAAGATATTGACTAAAATAACTTTTATAGAAGTGGCAAGTTAGTTAAAAAATCCTTACTCAATTTATGAAAAATTATTAAGTTATGAATGATACTTTTGTAAAAAATTGTTGCGGATCAGGAATATACGGAAGTCCTGGACATTCAATAGATTTTAGTGGGAATGGTGGAAACAATAATGGAAATAATGGAGGACAAACTCCTGTTACCATTGATGATTCAAACTATTTTAAAATAACTAAATTATTTTAGGAATTAGATACTGAACTTAAAAAAAGACAAGCAAGATAGAACTTAGGAATTTTATTAGAAAATTTCGCTACTACTGAAGATTTATTAGAATATTTAAGAATTAGTGATATTGATTTAACTCAGTTTTTAACACAAGCTGATTTAGAAAATTATATCACAAGAGAAGAATTTGAAAATTCTGAATCACATTCTAATAGTAGATTAAAAATGGAGTGGAGTAATGACTTAGGTAAAATGAAAGCCACTCTTGAAGATGGAGACGTTTATGTAAGTAGTGCTTGGGAAAAACTTACAAAACCTCTTTCACCAACTATTGCAAATAGTTATTTAAATCATACAGTTAATACAGGTAGTGTTAAAATAGTTGTTACAAATAGACAAGTAGGTGCTGCCGTATATTATTCTGTAGATAATGGAGCATATCAACCATTAAATAATAATTCTTTTACATTAGATAGTGGATTCCTTAATGATAACACTAATACTGCAAGAACATTTGTTGTAAAAGTTAAATGTTATTATAATGGTATACAAAGTGATGAAGCAACTTATCAAATTGTAGTATCTCCTAAGTGTAATGCTGGTGTTATAACAATTAACAAAAATGGAAACGATAACGATTTCTCAACTAACGCTACTGTTATATTAACACCTTCTAATACAAAATGGGTTAATAATCAATATTCACTCGATGGTGGAGTAACTTGGTTTAACTTTAATAAAAATCCAAGTGACAACACAGATATTCCATTTGTTGTTCAGAATGTTTCACAATCTCAAAATGCAGGTAAATATCAAATTAGAAGTACATATCCAGGCTATGAAAGTGCTTCAGTAAGTAGTCCAGCGTTTATATTAAATGCTAAAAAGACTTATTATGGTTGGAGTACTAAAGAAAATATTACTACATTAAATGAAATTGTAGCATTTGGTACATCTGTTGAAGCATCTGGTTTGCAACCAGGTTCAATTGCTGGAACTTATCCATTAGGAGTTCCTAGTGCTCCATCTTATTTATGGGTATTCCAAACAGATTATTTACGTCCTTCTCAATTCTTTACATCTGCCGATGACCAAATAGGTTGGGGTATGATACAAATGGAAAGTGTTGGAGGATATAATTGTTATCGTAGTGAAGTATTACAGAAAAAAGAAGCTAATAATATTTATATAAAGTAATATGGCATACAAATTAACTTAGCAACTAACTAGTGGTATGTATAACAGAGGTGTTCTTAATACCACAGATGTAGACGATATAGATTCAAATGGAGTAAGAAGAACACAAAGAGAAATAAATGCCGATATTTATTCTAAACTTCCAAGTTCAGATACTGCAATAGCAGGTATAACAAAGGCTTTGTTTGATTCTGAAACAAATGAAATTAAATTTACAAACAATGATGATACAGTAATTTGTACTTTAGATGCTACACCTTTTTTAAATGATATAGCTATTGATGATATAGCTGTAGAAGATGCAGTAATAGACAATGAAACTGTAAAATGTCTTGTTTTTAAATTTAATGATGAAAATAAAGAAAATATAAATATTCCTTTAGAAGATTTATACATTCAATTACAACCTCTTCTTACTGAACTTCAGAATGATATAAATAGTTTAAAGGATAGTCGTTTATTTAGAGAATAGAACGGAGGACTTAAAACATCTGAAGTTCTTAGAGCTTTCGGAAAAGATTCTTTCGCTGAAGGAAAAGGTATTTACAAAGCATTTGAACTTCGTGAAGATTATATTCCAGAAACTAATTATGTTTTCTTACTTGTAGAAGATAATGTTGGACAAAATATAACAATAGGTTCTAAATTATATTATCCTAAGAAAGTTGAAACTACAACTATACTTTCAAAATCATTAAAAGAAATTTATGAAGATTCTTTCTTAACATTAGAACTTGAATCTGCATTTGTAAAAGATATAAGTGCTGGTGAAAACGTTTATGTAAAGATTGATAATAAATATGTTCCTATTGAAGTTGTAGATGATTATACAGCTGGAGATACAGAAATTAATGTTAACGAAAATGCTTTCTATAATATAGAAGATGGAGCAACTCTTTATGCAAATGTAACTGACGATCAATACGCTACAAAAATCGTTACTAATTTAGAACATTATCATGGAGATAATGATTATGAAGCAATTAAAGTATATTTTGATTCAGCTATAGAATATAATTTAAATACAACTGATACAATTTATATTGAATCAGGAATTGCTTCAGGTGAAGGCTCTCACGCAGAAGGACTCGGAAGTATTGCAAAAGGAGATTTCTCTCACGCATCTGGAGTATTCACAAATACTACAAATGAAGGAGAATTTGCTTGTGGTAACAGAAATGTATCTACTCCAAATGTAACATTATTCTCAGTAGGAATAGGTGGTCAAGAGCAAAAAAAATGTGACCATTTAAATGCTTTTGAAATAAACAAAGATGGAGATTTATATATAAAAGGAACAGGTGGTTACGACGGAACAAATATAACAGGAACAGGAGTTAAATCAGTACAAGAAGTTCTTTCTGATGTTGGAAACAATGCAGCATTAGAAGCAAGAGTTTCAGCAATAGAAGCAAGATTTGTACAAGAAATTATTGATAAGATTACAGGTGGTATCAGTTTCACATTAGGAAACTTATACGCTGGTTATCCTAAAACAGTTACTGCAACAGGTACGATTTCTCTTCCTTCAGAAGTTACAGTTGATAAAATTACTTCTATTAAATTAGTAGGTAATGGACAAACTGTAGAAGAGTCAGGTCAAACTTCTGTTAATATTCAAAATAGTGTAACTGCACCTCAAACCTATACATTAACTGCAACAATAGCAGCACCATATACTAAAACAATTAGTAAATCTGCTACTATTAATCAAGTTTGTCCTATTTATATAGCACTTGTTGATTCTAACATTGATACAGCAGCTAAAGTAATTACAGAAATTGCGAAAGTAGATAATCTTTACTCTCCAAATTCTCCTCTTAGTAATATTAAATCAATTACTAATAAAGCATTTACTTATGCAGCTAATCAAAGATTAGCATTTATTTGTGGACAAAGTGGAATAAGAGTTAAACAAGTAGGAGGTTTAGCAGATGATCCTTACACAGTTAATGGAGAATCAACTACAATTAATGGAATGACTGCTTATGTATATTTAACAGGTACACAACAAGCAGGAACAAGAAATATAACTTTTAACCCTTGATAAAATATGAATATAAATAACGGAAAAACAGGAAACGTAAACATCCCTGGAGCACTTCATTCTACAGGTGGCGATGGAGATGGTCAAGTAGGTGGAGTTGTAGCTTATGCTGGAGATATTTACGATGAAACTCTTGGGAAGAATCAAAAAGAAATTAACCAAACACTTTTAGATGGAAGTGCAGATTCTAATGTTATAGTTGTTGCTTTAAATGATTTAAATGAGAAAGTTGAAGAACAAGAAAAAGTTACTTCTGAAGCATTAAATGATTTAAATGAAAAAATATATAATTTAAATAAAGATATTGAAGATTTAGAAAAAACTACATCTTCTTCATTAAACGATTTAAACGATAAATTAAATAATTTAGATAATAATGAAACAATCACATCTATTTCATTAAATGATTTAAATGAGAAAGTAGATGATTTAAATGATAAAACAAATAATGATGAATTAGTTACAGCATCTGCTTTAACTGATTTAAATGATAAATGTATACAAAAAGATGAAGATGGAAATGTAATTATTTAGAAAATTAAATTAGATGTATCAAAACCACCTAGACAAATAAATGAAAGAATAAAAATACAATTTATAGATGATATAGATTTATTTGTTTCTCAATATATAAAATTACTTAAAATTATATACGAATCTGAAATATCTAATCTACCTGCTGATTAGGTAAATGAATTTTGGAATGAACAAGAACAATCAATTCGTGAAAGACAAGAAAATTATAAATTATTTATAATTAATAATGATAAATATAAAAATTTAATAATTTCTGAAATTTATGATGCTAATAATAATTTAGTAGAAGAAGTAGAAGGTGAAATTCCAGGATTGATTATGATTCCTAAAGAATCTTCTATTGTAGCTAATACTGATTATTATCTTAATAGTTTTCATGTAATTGATGAAGAATTTATAACTATTTTTGATTTAAAAAGATCAGGAAAACTTTATTTACAAGGAGTAGGTAATTATGGAGAATCTAATTCTAATGAAGAATCAGATGAAGAATCAAGTGAAAATTCTGAAAATCCTAAATCAGTACAAGAAGTAATTTTTGATTTAAAAAATAATTTACAAAATCTAAATTTAGATTTTAAAAATAATTTAAAAATAGACAGTCAAGGAAATTTAGTTGTTCATGAAATAGGAACTTACGAAAAAGAAACACATGGATCATCTGGCTTTCATTTATCAGATGATTATGAAAAAATATATACAGCTTTAACTTATGATCCAGATTCTTCTACTACTCCTCAATTGGATGTTTATACTCAAGAAGAGTTAAAACAAAAATTAGTACAAGATAATTTAATTAATCCTGATTATTATTATTATGTAGTAGTAAATTATGATGGATCACCATATTTAGCAGGTGATAGTTTTTATAATCCAAATAATATTGATGGTTTTTCAAAATTTGTAAGAATAAGAATGAATGACGATTATGTTGAGTTTTCTGATTATATTGAAAAACGTAATAATGATGATATTATTGCTTATATAGTAATTGGATTAGAAACAGAATTTTCTGGAGATCTTTCAAATGTACTTTTAATGTATGACCATTATCCTAAATTTGATAAATATATAAGTAAAATCAATTTAAATGATGGAAAGTTATATTTATCAGGAATAGGTAATTATACACCAACAAATCCTTCTTATAATGGTATTCTTAGTCTTTAGGAAGTAATTGCAAATTTAACAAGCAGAATTGAAACATTAGAAAATCAATTAAATGGAGGAAATTCTTAATAAATTTTAACGTATTATTTTTGTTAGTTAAATTAATAAATTGTATATTTGTTTATATTTTATTAATTTAATTAACAATGTAATATGAACGATATACGAAAAACTTTAATGTTATTAAAAAACATAAACAAATACGGAATATTCGCATTAACTTTAATATGTATTATATATTGTGGTTTAATGTATTTTGGATATGATTATTTTGGTATCCATTTAGCTTTATTCGGATTTGCTTTAGGTTTAAGACTAACTTTATCAAAAGTATTTGGTTTATGTTGGGTACATAGATTATGTATTATTTATATATTTCTTATATCATTTTGCGTAGCAACATTAAGACATAATATATTTAATATATTAGGCGTAGATATAAAATTAATAGAAGGTTTGTTATTTGGAATAGGACTATTACTTATTCCATTAACGTTTTGGAAACTTAAAAACAAAAATTGTTAAATTATGAATAAATATTTAAAACTTTTCGAAACAGAAGACGATTTTAAAAGTTGTCTTGAAGCTAAAATTGGTGGTGATAATACCGAAATGGGATTTCCAAATGTATCTGTAATAGGAGTAGAAGATAGTAATGGAAATTTTTCAGCAAGTGACGTTTTTTATATTAAAGATCTTAATAAAGCTGAAGCTGTTCGTGAGTATTTACGTTTAAACGGTAGTCGTTGGATTAATCCTACTGATATAAATATTGTATCATCAGAAGGACACGAGATAAAAACATTAAGTGTAACTATTAATAATCATATGGGTTATAATGGTTATCCTGAAAATTGGGTTGTTGTAAGATTTCAACCATATGATTGGTATGATAAAAAAACTAATACTACATATTATGCATTTATAAGTAACGATGCTTATAAAAATATCACATATAGTACTGGAAATATAAATGTTCTTGATGGAAATGATATCGCAATAAATCTTGTAAAAGGTTATAATGGATATGGGCCTAATGAACGACTTTCAAGTTATAATCCTCCTGATAATACTGTACCTCCATTTCATGGAAAAATCATATATGTAAAAGATTTATCAGGACATACAAGTTATAACGATACACTTCATGAAATTTATGAAAGAACATTTAATGTAGATGCACAGAGTAATCTTACATTTAATGATGATATAAAACCATTTGAAGCTGATGGTGCTAGTTATCATGGAGTATATTATTCTAATTCTTATAATAATGCAATTGAAGGTTATATTGATTCAGGTTCTGGCTCAGGATCTGGTAATTAATATTATTAATATAGATAAGTTTGCTAGTATTTCTAGCAAACTTTTTTAATTTTATATATTTATGAAAAATTGTATATTAACAGTAATTAAAAATGAACATGAATATCTTGATGAATGGATACAATATCATTTAAATTTAGGAATAGATTATATTTTCATATTTGAAGATATAGATAGTGATTCACATAAAGAAATCACAGATAAATACGATAAAGTATTTTTGAAAAACATAACATTCTTATTTAATGAAAAGGAAATTAAAAAGATAAAGGAATCAAAAATATCAAAAACACAAGGAAATATACAACATATGTATTATAAAAGTGGTATTAGTTATATTAAAAAACAATATAATTTTGATTGGTGTTTTGTAATAGATGACGATGAATTTATCACGCTTGAAAAAGATAAAAATTTAACTAATGTTTTATCTTTATATAATAATTATGATGCTGTTATATTACAATGGAAATGTTATGGTGCAAATAGATATGTAAATAAACCAGATTATAGTAAAGGAACTATTGAAACATTTACAAAAGAAATTACAGGAAAATTACCTGACCGATCTAAATCTTTAGTTAAAACTTGTTATAATTTAAATAAATATAAAGAAGGAAATCTTTCATCTCAACATTTACCTTCATTAGATTCTAATTGGTGTAAAACAGATTTTAGTAAAAATATAGAAATTCCTATTTATAACAATATTTTTATAAGACATTATGTAACAAGGTCTTGGGAAGAATGGATTTGGAAAACAAAAACAAGAGGAAGTTTTTGGGGAGAAACAAGACATTTAGATACATTCTTTGAAATAAATCCAGATATGGAATATTTAAAAAAGGATTTAATTAATGATTATAAAAATAACATAACAAATTGTATTTTTACAATTATTAAGAATGAGCAAGAATATTTAAAAGAATGGATTGATTATCATTTGAATTTAGGTATTAATTATATATTTATATTAGAAGATTTCGATAGTACAAGTCATAAAGAAATTACTGATAAATATTCTAATGTAAAATTAGTTAGAGCTGAAGAATTTCTTACGAAAGAACAACTTCAAGAAGCAATCGAATTAAAAAAGAAAACAGCTCCTCAAAATTTTTATCTTAAACTTGCTCTTAATCATATTAAAAAATGTCATTCATATATAGATTGGTGTTTTATAATTGATAATGATGAGTTTTTAACATTAGAAGAAAATAAAACATTACAAGATATATTTGTAGAATTTCAAAGTTACGATGCTTTTATAATGCATTGGGAATGTTACGGAGCAAATAATCTTGTATTTAAACCCGATTATTCTGAAAAAGGAGTTGTTGAAACATATACAAAACCAGCAAGAGGAAGATTATTAAATGAAGATCGATTAAAAGTTAAAACTTGTTATAATATGAATAAATATAAAGATGGATATTTATTTAATATGCATACTCCATCTAATATTTGTTCTAATAAATGTAATACAAATCATAAAACTAATTTCTTAAATGAAACATATAAAAATATTTATATTAGACATTATATAACAAGATCTTTAGAAGAATATCTTTGGAAAAAAGAATCACGAGGACAACAAGAAAGGCGTGATGATAATTTATCAATGTTTTATTGGATAAATCCAGAAATGAAAGATAAAAAAGAAGAAGATTTAAAATTATTAAGACCAGAAACTTTAGTAATTTTACCGTATGTTCAAACAGGAGCACAAGGTAATGAAATTAGATTGTGTTTAAACGCTTGGAAAAAATTCTGTACTTTTGAATATAAATTTATTGTAGTAGGAGAATTTTCAGATGATTTAAAAACTGAATATTCTTGGGTTGAATTTATGCATTTCTCTAAAATGAATGATACTAAAGGAGAATATACTCCACATCTGGATATATTTAATAAAATGTTTATATTAATGAATAAATACTATTCACATCAAAACTTTATTTATATTACAGATGATGAATATGCAATTAAACCTTTTACTTTAGAAGATATTACAACTACACATTATTTAACTAAAGAAACAAAAGGAAATCCTAATTCACCTTCAAATTATTGGTCTAATAATTTATGGAAAACTAAAAAATATTTATTAGAACATAATCATCCTGTTATTAATTATGTAACTCATTATCCTGTATATTTTAATATTGATAAATTATTAGAACTTGAAAGAAAAATCAATTTAAAAAAGAATAGTTATGTATTAGAAAACTTATATTTTAACATATTCCCTACAAAAAATATGATACAAGTTGATTCTATAAGATTAGGTATTTGGGATAATGATATTTTTAGAGATAAATTTAAAGATGCTATAAATAATCCAAATATTAAATTTGTTTGTAATAGCGTAAAAGGTTGGAGTAAAGAATTAGAAATTGAATTAAATAAAATAATAAACGATGGAAAAACTAACTGATAAAGATAAGCTCAAACATTTTGGTGCTTGTGTATTAATTTCAACTTTACATCCTTATTTAGCAATCGGTGCTTCATTAGGAAAAGAATATGGAGATAAAAATGCTGCTGGTAATCATTGGTGTTGGTTAGATTTAGCAGCAGACGGAATAGGTACTTTAATTGGAATGATTCCTCATTATATTATTTTTGGCTCATGGATTTAAAAAGAATATTAGCACAATATTTAAGAGAGACTGCTGATAAAATAGAATAGAATACTTGTAGTTTAACTGATTCTGAAATAAAACATTTACTTAGATATATAATGCACGAAGAAATGAATAAGCAACAAGCTGCTGATTATTTAAATATATCTACAAGAACATTTGATAGATATATAGAATCTGGTAAATTACCTCAAGGTATTCATGTAAGAGGAAGTAAAAACTTAATTTGGTATAAAGACGAATTAATATAATATGTTAGGCTCACATAACTCATTTACATATAAAACTTCAAAATGGTTAATATTTGATTTATTTTCTCATTTTTGGAGATGTCAAGAAAAAACTCTTGATGAACAATATGATTTAGGAGTAAGATATTTTGACATTAGAGTTAGAAAAATAGAAGATGGTTATCAAATTTGTCATGGAATAATAGATGTTAAAAAGAAATTTATTTCATTAGATGAAATATGTTATTTCATGGGACTAAATTATCCTAATTCTACATTTAGATTAGTTTTAGAAAGAGGTGACAAATCTGAATTTTTAAGAGATGTTGAATTTATTAAAAGTTTTAAAAATTTAGATGAAGTAATTATTAAAAAACCTTGGGAAACAATTTATAAAAGAAAAGAAGCATTACCTATTATAGAATATTCTTTTGAAGATTGGACTTGGAAGAATCTTTTTAAATGTATTTATAAAAATTTAATAAAGAATAAAGAAAAAATTTCTATAGAGGATGCTTTAGAAGATAAGTCTACTATTCATCTTATGGATTATGTATAAAATTAAAAGCTGAGACCAAATAAGGTTTCAGCTTTTATTATTTTAAAAAATATGTGTCTAATGATATTGCACTCATATTATTAAATTTATATTTGTATAGATATTTAGATAGCGCGCTAATTATTATTAACCTTTTAAATTTTTATATTATGAGTGACACAGTAGACAGAATTATAATGCCAGATAGCAATAATGCTGCAGAAACTATGGCATTAATGAATAATAATAACTGGATGAATAATCCATTTATGTATTTAATTTGGTTAGCTTTCTTCGGAAACAATGGATTTGGAGGATTCGGCGGAAATGGTCAAGGAATTCAAAATTCAGAGATAATGTCTTAGATTAATGCTTTAAGAAGTCAGATTGCTGAAAATCAGAATACAAATGGATTACAAGCAGCAATAGGTTCTAACCATGAAGCATTACATGGAATCAATAACGGATTAGGTTTAGGATTTGCTAATACTGCATCTAATATAAACAATGCATCTATGGCAAATGTTTTAAGTCAGAAAGATATTCAAGCACAACTTGCAGGAAGTTCTTCTAATATAATTGCATCAATACTTGGACAAACTAATGATATACAGGCACAAGTTGCAGCAAATAACGCAGCAAATGCACTACAAGCTTGTCAAAATAATAGTGCAATACTAAGTAGAATTGATGCTCAAACAAATGCAGTAGAATCTCAACTTGCTCAAATGAGTTATGCTTTAGCAACAGGAAAAGGTGAAATTGTAAATCAGAATGATAGAAATACAAATGCTATTCTTCAAGGACAATTAGCACAGACACAGACTATTGTTAATACATTAAATAACCATTGGCAAGAAGAATTAGCTCAGAAATATCAGGATGCTAAATTAGAGCTTTCACAACTTAATCAAAACGCTACATTGATTGCGGCGCTTAAACCTACAACAACTGCTTAATTATGATTATTATTTATAAGAAACCAGATTATTTTTCTAAATACGGAAAACATTTCAATGAAAAACTCTGTAAATATGCTATATCTTTAATGGAACATCATAAATAGCCTTTAAATAAAGAATAGATAGATAGAATATTAAATAACAAAATTCCTGAAAATAATAAACTTTGGGATTATGTATTTGTTGCTAATATGGCATATAATGATTTTTATAACAGTTCTATTGAAGATGAAAGACATTTAGCATTATATATAAAAGATTATATTGATGATGAAGACGGATATGAAGGATTACCATTTTGTAGATGGTACGCAGATATTAAAGCAAAAAATATAGATGTAGATTTAAATGATATGATTTAAAAAATTAAGTCGGGAAGAATTATCTTCTCGACTTTTTTATTTTTATTTAAAAAATTTTGATTTTAATAAAAATTAACATACATTTGTACGAATACTAATAAAACATAAATAACTAACAAAATAGATATGTTTAAAACATTTGATTTTTCACATTTGTAGGCAGAATCCGGTTGGATTGTTATAATATATATAGCAGTACTTATTGCAATGATTTTGGATTTCATTACTGGAGTTCATAAAGCAAGTTTAAGAGGAGAAGCTACTACAAGTCGTGGATTTAGACGTACAGCAGAAAAAGCATAGCAATATTTTTTACCTATGATATGTTTAACTGCAATTGATGTTATTGCATCAAATTTTTTAGATTATCCGTATTTAACGGCTGTCATAGGTGCTTTTAATATTTATATTGAACTACGTTCTATTTGGGAAAATACACATAGCGTAGAAGAAACTAAAAAGCAACAACAGCAAGCAGCTCAATTAATAGATTTTATTGAAAAGAATCGTAAAGAATTAAAATTTATATTAGACAAATGAACTTTACAGTAAATGAATTATGTAAAAGTAAAACAGCAACTCGTAAAGGAATTAATAATACACCAACTCCTAAAGTAAAGGAGAATCTTGAAAAATTAATTAAAAATGTATTACAACCTTTAAGAGATAAATTTGGAGAACCTATTATCGTAGATAGCGGTTATCGTTGTCCAAAATTAAATACGGCTGTGGGTGGAGCTAAAACTTCACAACATTTATATGGACAAGCTGCTGATATTAGAACAGTATCTGACACAGTTACTGATAATAAAAGATTATTTGATACAGCTAAAAAGATGATAGACGATAAAGAAATTATCGTAGGGCAGTTAATTAATGAGTATAATTATAACTGGGTTCACATTTCAATTCCAGATGAAAGACATAAAAATCAAATTATAGCAATAAAATGATGAATTGGGAACCAGGATTTGGAATAACTTATAAAAATGCAAATGGTGGTAGAACCGCCATTATTAATAATACAAATAAGTTTAACAAAGAATTGTTACCTACTTTTGATAAAACTCCAATTACAGGTGATGATGTAATTTCTTCGGGAAATCTTAAACGATTTTTAGAAAAACAAAGTCCTGGCTTTTATTATTATTCTGAAGAAGAAAAAAATAAAGCTAAACAAGGTGACGTAGGACTTTATTTATTACTTGGTGATAAGAGTATATTGAAATTGGGTAATGATTTTATTTAAAATGTAAAGAAAATGGCAATAGGAATTGATGAATTAGACGACGATTTTGAGTTTCAGAATCAAGATCCAAACCCAAATCCAGATGGCGATGAGGGTGGAAATGGTGGAGAAGGTAATCAACCAGATCCAGATAACAATGATGGAAATGGAGGTGCCGAAGAAAATGAAGGAAATGAAGGAAATGAAAATGATGGAGGCGGTAACGAAGATATTGATAACGCCACATATGCTTTCCTAAAAACAAAAGGCATTGATGATCCATCCAAAATTAAGTTTGAAAACGAAGATACAGGTGAAATCGAAGAAGTAAGTTGGGAAGATTTATCTGAAAAGGATAAATTAGGTATTCTAAACACTTCTAATGTAGATCCTGATAGAGAATTAGAAGATCCAGAGATTGCACTAATTAATAGTATTAGAGAAAGCGGTTTGAGTATTGAAGATTACGTACAGGCTATTAAACAGTCTGGTATCGAAGAAGCTCGTAAGCAATTTGAAGAAAGTAATCCTCCAACTCAACAGTTTGAAGTAGATAACATTCCTGATGATGAATTATATCTTTTAGATTTACAACATAAATTAGGAGACAATGCTACCGATGAAGAATTATTAAAGGCTCTTGAGATTGAAAAACAAAATCCTGAATTTTTTGCGAAAAAGGTGAACGGATTACGTCAAGAATATAAAGCTCTTGAGGAACAGCAACGTAATTTAATTGCTGAACAAGAAAAACAAGAGTATGAAGCAAAATTTGCTAATTTCCAAAACAATATATTAAATGAGATTCGTTCATTTAATAAAGTCGGTAATTTAGATATTGAGTTAGATGTTAACGATATGAATGAAATCGCTAACGTAATTTTATCAGATGATCCAGCTGGTGTAAACTATTTACAGAAAGCATTAAGTAGTCCTGCTAATTTAGTTAAAGTAGCATGGTTCTTAACAAAAGGAGAATCTGCATTTAAAGATATTAATGATTACTATGCACAGCAGATTAAAGAGGTTTCTAGAGCACAATACAAGAGAGGCTTAGAAGATGGTAAAACTGGGAAAACTTCTAGTCCTATAAGCAAACCTCATGTGGTAAAACAACCATCCCAGAATAATATTGTTAAACCAAAGTCAATTGATGACTTAGATTAAAAATTAATTAAATTATGTTAATAGCAGAATTTGTAACAAATAAACAAAACATGAGTGAAACACGTACCTACGAAGATTTCTATACTTTCCTTGGTACTAATCCTCATAGAATGGGAGTTATCTCTCGTATGTATCCACACTTAACAGCTACTTATCTTCTTGAATCACTTAAGAATATTTTCTATCAAGACGTTAAGGGTGCTGAGAAACATCAGTCAATTAATTCAATGTTCTTCGAGTGGGAAATTGAATCTAATCAAATTAAGAGAATACCTTTCGCAGCTGAACCAATTGGTGATGGTAAAGGTGGATCTGAAATTCAAATGTTCTTTACAGAACGTTACTACGAACAGAATGATATTTTCAAGGTTGATGAAACCTTCCAGCAATTCTTCGTTGTAACAGAACCTACACGTACTCGTGATAATTACTGGTGTTATATTGTTCGTCTTATCGACGAAGACTATAAGGGTGAACTTGATCGTTCTGGTACTTATGTTGGTGCTACTACACGTTTCCAATCTAACGCATTCCCAGAACTATCTGAAAAAGGTTTCACAAAGTATCAGTCAAATATCGCTCGTATGCGTAACTATATGACAACTTTCCGTAATGATATTGATTATTCTTCACTTTATGCAGCACACGAAGAAAACTTCATTAAGATTTCTAAGGGTGAGGGTAACGGAAAGCTTTCTGAAACCATCTATAAGATGGATAAAGCTAAGAAGGTTCTTCTTGAGAACCACATGTATGCTAAGAACTCTGGTTATTTATTTAACCGTTCTAACATCGATAAGAATGGTCGTCCTACTATCGTAGATGCACAAGGTCGTCCTGTTTATATCGGTGCTGGTATAATTCCACAAATTGAGAAGTTTGCATCTAAATATGTTTATAGTAAGTTCACAATTAACGTACTTCGTACTGTTATTGCTGAAATGAATGATAAGGCTGATTCTCCAACAGGAAACAACTATATGTTCATTGTTTCTGAACCACTTTGGAATCAAATGCAGGGTGTTCTTTCAGCACATCTTGCTGCTTTCCAAACAGATGGAACTTATCTATATTCTAAGGCTGCTAACGATTACGTAAAAGTTGGTGCTACATTCAATTCTTACGAGTTCGGTGGAAATAAGATTACATTCAAAGTTGATCGTACATTAACTCGTGAATACGGTAGTGAAAAGGGATTCGGTGTATGTATTGACTTAACAGCTGATAAGACAAGTAACGCTCCTGCTCTTGGTCTATTCACATTTAAGGGTGGTGAGTTCATTCAAGGTACACTTGAAGGTCTTGGAGGACTTGATGGACTTTCTTCAGGTAAGATTTCTTCTCCTGTAGCTGGTTCTAAACTTGCTGTAATGAGTTACGGTGGTGTTGCAGTATTTAATCCTTACAAGAGTTACATTATTACACAGGCATAATTCAGATAAATTTTATATACAATAGATTGTGAGAGAGCATTAAGACTCTCTCACTTTTAAATGATAATACGAAATAAATGGCTAAGGAAATGAATCAATTTGAAGCAAGTAATAAAATAATACTTCGCTCAGTATACGGAAAAACAGAACAAAAATATTGGATAGCTCCAGTTAAAGATCCTAAAACAAGACGTTATCCAGATTGTGTAAAAGAAGTAGATGATCGCGGAAATCTTATAATGACAGATGCAGAAAGAAATTCTGGTAATGTATTTCTAAGTGCTGATGAACCTATTATGGTTCAAGACGGTAAGATTTTCGATCTAACTAATCCAGTTGATGCAGCAGAATGGGAAGCTATTAAAAATAGTTTTTTAATTGCATCAGATAGATATGCTACAGATGAAAACGGAAACTCTATTATAGATGGACATATTGATAGAGTTACTCATATGCCTACTTACGGTAGAGCAGAACTTTATGTTTATAAACCAGGTGAAGCAGCTAAGAATAAAGTTTCAAGAGCTAAACTTAAGAATACTGCTATAACTTATATTATTGAAGATTCACTTGAACATCAAGTACAAATAGCAAGATTACTTGGTAAACATATGGAACACGTTCATCACGCAGATTTAGAAAATTATCTTATTGAAACTGCAGAAAGAGATCCACAAAAGATTATCAACCTTTATCGCGGTAATGATACAGAACTTAGAATTATGTTCTATGAAGCTGTAGATAGAAAAATTATTGAGATAAAAGATGGAATTTACGTATACGATGGTTCTATTAACTTAGGCGGAACTGACGACTCTTCTATTTCTTGGCTTAAAGACGCTAAGAATAAAAAGTGGTTAGATCGTATTACTGAAGAGGTTTATCCAGAATTTGCAAAGAAAAATAAATCAAATAAAGAATAATTAAAATATGACTGCACGCTAGATATTTGAAGCTATGTTAGTTGAATTAAATAACACTAGTTCACCTAGCTTGCTTTTAGACGATTATAACTATTTTATCAATAAGGCTGTTGATATGTATATCAATAAGCGATATGCAAATTATGATACCACCCAACAAACAACTGACGATTTAAGAGTACTTAAAGCAACTGCAATTTTACCTGTTAATAAAAAGGTATTTAGTGATGAAAACACAGAATTTCATGACGCAAAATTACAGGAACTTGTTGATCTTATTAAACAAGACCAATCATTTAATGCTATGGCAGAAGTAATTCTTCCTTCTGATTATATGCATACTCTTAATTGTACTTGTATTTATAAAATAAATAAACAGTCTGGATGTTACGATGGCGGAGACGTTGCTAAATATGCAGCAAAACGTCTTACTGCGGATTCTTGGAGTATCATAATGAATGATTATTACAATCGTCCTACACCAAAAAATCCTTGGTATTATATACACAATATAAATACACAAACTGAACTCCCAACTAATCCATTAAATGATAAAGATGACGGAACAGATCCTTGGGATTTAAGAAAATCTTTTACAGAACTTGAAAGACAATACGCTAAATATATTGAAGATAGTATAAAAGCTAATGTTTTAATAGTTTCAACTACAGAAAATGATGTTTTAAAAACATCAGATGGTTCTTACTGTAAAGTAGTTAAACTTGAAAATGATGCATACACATATGTACTTGTAAATGATATTGCTTTTGCAACAGTTTATAATAAGTATGGAATTTATAATGAATTTGACCTTTATTCTGTTAATTATAGTTCAGATATACAAGGTGTTTATTCAGCAGGAACTAAGATAAAAACAATTAAAAAAGAAGACTTCACAAAAGATTTTCCAAGAGAAATTAAAATTGGAAATAAAGTTATAGGAGTTAATAACGTAAATACAAGTGTCGTAGAAAAAACTGCTGGAGTTCGTTATGGAAATGCATCTAAAGTTCGTATGGAAATTAGATATGGACAGGCAGATGTATTTGAATTAAAGGGAATCGCTATTGATTATATTAAAGCTCCACAACATATTAGATTAACTAAAAATCAGATGGATTTAACTGAAGATACTTCTCAGATTATTGAATTCCCTGATTATGCATGTCAAGAGATTATAAATCAATTGGTTGCACTAGTAATGGCGAACAATGCAGATCCTCGCATACAAACTACTGTACCAATTTCTCAGTCTATTAGTGATCCTAGTCAACAACAAGCTGCACAAGCTCGTAGACAAGCTCAACAATAGGCTTAATATTAACTTTTTAACAATTATTTAAATTATGTTTAATTTTACAACTAACGTAATTATTAATAGTGCTGATCAGATTGCACTTCTTGATGCAACAGGCAATGCTACTACAGCATCAGCAACAGGTGCATCTGCTCCAAAATTATTTAGAATTAAGAGATATCGCGACTTCAAGATTGGTGATCCAACTGAAGTAGTAAAAGGTGCTTATAAAGCAGTAGGTTACAACAAAGTTCTTTCTAAAGCTACTATCAATGAGGCTGCTCTTACAGCTCTTGTACCAGCAACAAGCGGTGCAAAGAATCTTGCTCGTCTTAATCTTTATGTAAAACTTCAAGGTTCTAACAATCCTCTATTCGCTAATCCATTCGTTCAGAAAGGTAAGCCTTTTGGATTCGAGTTTGTTGTTAAGTATGGTGATACTGCTTCTGATGTTGCTGATAAACTTATTGCTTCATTAAAAAAAGTTCAATCAATGCTTCTTAATGACGACATTGTAACTATTGCTAAGGTTACTACACCTGGTGCTAATAGTACAACTGTTACTTCTGTTGAAATTACAGCAGTAAATGAGTTTGAGAAGTTTACAAATGTAGATCTTGAGCTTTATGTTGAAGATCCTACTTTCAAGGATGGTACATTTGAAAATTCTTCATATGTAGAAAAAGTAACAAACATTGATCCACGTACAGGAACTGTTTCAGCTACAGCGTCTTATTTCAGTGATCGTAATGTAAAAGGTTCTTCTACTATTGCTACTCCTAAAATTGTTGTAGCACAGGGTATCGAAGGATTTGGTACATTTGAGCATCTAAGAAAAGACTATCGTCTTCCAACTGCTGAAAACGGACGTTGGCTAAGAATTGATGAAGATAATTATCCTATTAAGGGTACTATCTACAATCAGTACACAATTAAGGTTGAAACTGATCGTGGTATTACTGGTCAGTCTGTAATTGGACAGCCTGGTACATCTATCACAACTCACATTTTCTGGGTACCACAGTCTTTAGCATCTACTTTCGAAGCAGGTCTTGGACTACTTGGATGGACAGGTAATGTTGCTGCTGGTCTTGGAACTAACACTCCAGTTGCTCCATCAACAGACCACATTGCAGATGATACAGAACTAGCTGCAGCAGGTAAGTAATTTATTAATAATTAAATATAAGGCGGAGGGCGCAAAGCCTTTCGCCTTTTTTGCTTATGGAATTTAATCATTTAGACAAATTAGCATCAGCTATTCGCAATGATATATACAGTGGATTACAAGGCTATCATACTAATTTATCTTTAAACGTAGAGCAATTAAAAGATGATATTGTTGATGAAAGATTACAAATTATTAAAGAATTTGCTTTAAAAGGAACTCTTCCTTATAAAGATTTATTAGTTGCTTTAAATTGTGTTCCTGTAGATTGTAAAAATATTGAAAAATGTCGTTGCACATCTGATTACGGAACTCCAACTGCACATTTTGAAATACCATAGATTGTTAATGATTTTGATGATTTATTAATAGATTATATTGGAACTATTGATAAAGAAACAGAATTTGTTTTATATACATCTTTAAATAATAAAAGACTACATAAATATAAAAGAAGAAATAACATTAAAAAGCCATTTGTTTGGATTGATGTTACTCCAAACGAAAATGGAATGTACGATGGATTTATTTTTAATGCTCCATTAATAAAAGTTCTTTCTATAGTTGCTGTATTTAAAGATATTAGATAGTTAGAAAAATATGAGTGTTGTATGCTTAATGGCGAAAATATATCATTCTTAGATAATGAAATTAAAAAGAGACTTACTCAAAAGAAACTTATGTATTATCGTCAGTATTCTGCACCAATAAGACCAAACGATTAGGCATATGAATGATTTAAGAAACATACACACCGCTCAATATCAAGCTAAATTACTTTACGGCGCTGATATTAAAGATGATGATTTTGAGGAACTTGCTTTAGTAGCATTACCTCAAATTGGAAATCATCATACTGAATTAAAAAAGATAAGAGTTAAATTAGATGAAAACTTATGTGTTAAACTTCCATGTGATTGCAAATTGATAGAATCTGTAACATATGATTTTGAAGATCCGTATCTTAGTAGTAATATACATGAAAATGGAGATTATTTTAAGACACATACTGAACATTACATAGAAGATCGTAAACACTTTCAAGATGCTTATTATGAAAGAGGAAGATTAGTAAATTACCAACAAATAGGAGATACATTAAAATTTGAAAGAAATTACGGACCAATTACAATTGAATATCATGCTGAATTACAGGATGAAGATGGACTACCTTTAGTAAACGATAAAGAAATTAACGCGATAGCTGCATTTTGTGCATATTACGTTCTTTACAGAAAAGGCTTAACAACAAGTAATCCTAATTTCTTAAAATTATCAGAACAGCCTCATAGAGATTGGATTAATTTCTGTAGTCAAGCAAGAAATCCAGAATGGCTTAGTCAAAATGATGTTGATAAAATACTTAATAGTAAATCTTCTTTTGATAGAAAAGTATATAATAAAAGTTATAAACCTATAAAATGAATTACGCTACAGGTCATTGTTTTAATGTTGATGATATGTTTTATAATTTTGATTATTCAAAATTAAAAATGAATTGTAAAGATTGCGAGAAAATAAATAACGATCCTCATCGCGATATACTTGTTAAAAAAATTTTTCGAGCTGGAATGAAATATGTTCTCAATGACATAGTTGAAAATAACAATACATTTGTATTACCTACAGGAAGTAAACGTGCTGAAATTCACGTTAAAAGAACATCAGGTGAACAATTTAAAAAGTTGAGAATTAACGGTAAATGGCAAGATGTTGATTTATTTAGTTCTCATTTCTCTGGTAACGAATTAGTATTAGAAATGTACGGATCTGGTCGTTGTCGTACAAAACCAATCTATGTTGATAAAAACATTAAAGATAAAATTACAGAAAATACTAACAAAGGTATGCAATATTGTTAATTATGGAAATTAAAAGAAGCTCGAATTATATTGAAGCAATAAATTAGCTATTTCCTGAAGTTTCTAAAAATGATATAAAAAGAATTATGGAATATGGATGGAAATAGCTATATTTATTAAATAGTTATGGTGGAGATACACTTATTACAAACAATGGTTTTTGGATGTATACAGGAGCATTAACACCTGATTCTTTATATTATATGAGATATTATTGCAAAAAATTAGCACGAAAGATACGCATTTTATACAAAAGAAAGAAAAAAACTTGGGATGGGTATTATTATTTTGCATTAACAACAGCTCAATATGAAGAATATTTAAAGTAGAAGAAAAAGAGAGGTCGCCCTAAGAAACATTTTAAATATGGAAACATATTTTTATATAAAATAAAAGATGAATGTAAAGTTTCTTAGTGGGGATGCACACATATATTTAGAGTTCCTTATATCTCAGATTTTGGATATAAAATATATAAAGAAGATTATAATACAGATAATGCGGAACTAATTGAAGAAAGAGAAGTTCCTAAATTTAAAGATATTTTAATAACAAACAATAATTACGAAGTACTAAAATGAATTAGGCACAAAATACATTTGAAAATGGATTACTTATGGATTTTCATCCATTGACTGTTCCTAATACTGCGGTTACTAATTGTTTAAATGGAACATTTCTAACTTATAATGGAAATGAATTTGTATTACAGAATGATATGGGAAATGGTAAAGTAGAAACAGCAGCTTTACCAGCAGGTTATATTCCTTTAGGAACTACTTCTTTTGGAGGAATTATTTACATAGTATCTTATAATCCATTAAAAGATGTATGTCAAATAGGATGTTTTCCTAGTCCAGAACGTAATTTTTCTTATGAAGAATTAACCGAAGACGGATTTCAAATTCATAGTATAACTAATTCAGACTTTAAAAATGGTGATAATATCATCAATTTTAAAACTAAAGTTGAATTAACAAAAATAACTTTAAATCCAGGTGATAAGTTTTTAATTACTTCCGATTTAGCAAATAATGCTGATAGAATTACTGATTATAAAAGCAGTAGTAGAAGAATAGGCGACAATCCTAAATTCTTAAGATTACACGTTGCAACTAAAGATTCTTCTGGAAGATTAGTTTATCTTGATTCTTCTTTAAAGTGGTATAAATTTGAACAAAATAAATACTATTATATACCAAAAGATAGCACAATTGAAGATACATTAGTTGCATCTAAATATTCTATATTTAATAGTAAACTTAGTGGTAATCTTTATTTAATTGCTGAATTAGAAACAATTAGTATGTTTTCATCAACATATACCATTACAGCAGATAATGATGATTATTATCTTACATTAAATTTAGAATGGAATAGTGATAATTGGAATGAAACACAGCAAGGTATTGATCCTAAAGCTATATTATTTAATTCTCCAGCAAGTGACCAACAAGTTTCTTTAATACCAGTTGGTTCTACTGATGAATCTTCAGAATTTTCTATTGATGTATATAATTCTGAATTAGATACAATTGATGGAACTAAAGATGTTTCACAGAGATATAAAGAAAACGGTGGAAACATTAATATAGATTTACAAAATAAGGTAAATACTATTTCTGTTTTATGTGGTAAAATTCCACAACACTATATTGATGAAAAAGAAAATATAAATAGAAACTTCAAATTAATTCCAGCAATGGAATTTGGAGCATTGCCAACATTTGAAGTATCACAAAATATAAACTTTGCACAAATTGGAACAGGAAATACTATAATTGATGAATGGAGATATTTTAAACAAGATGATTCTCTTATTCTTACTTATGGTTTCCAAGATTATCCAAAACCTTTCTATAAAACATTTGAAGTATCTTTACACTTTATGTCATTAGACTTAAAAGAGATATTCCAAATAAAGAATATAGGAAAAATATCATACGCTGGATCATTTACAACAGAACTTGAATTTGATTCATTATTTGAAGAAAATAATTTATATATTATTAAAATAACAAAGAAATCTGCTTTAGCAAATTCTGAAGATATAACAGAAATTCCTGAAGAAGTAATAGGATATAGACTTTTATATACAACAGATTTCTTTAATGAACATTATATATCTGATGTAGAAGATTATTCAACTTTAAATTTACCTGATGGTATTTTAAGTAGTGGACTTTCAGTATCAAATACAAGTTTATCTGAAACACAAACAAATAAACTTTATAGTGATTCTGATTTACATAATGAAACAGAATATTCTTCTGAAAAATGTCTTGTTAGAGCAACAGAAAATACACCTATCTATAATTGTGCTATTTCTAAAAAGACAACAAAATGGATAGGTATTACAGCAAAAGCAAACATTTCATCAGATTATCCTTTATTCAATACTTTTGAATGTTTATATAAACCATCTGGACCTGTTATTACTAAAAAGAGCGGAAGCGGAACTTATAATGAATTAACAAGGTCTCTTGAAATGGAAAATACACTTAAATTAGCATGGAACGGATATACAGAAGAAACCGTACAATATCAACATGGTTTAGTTCCACTAATTTATGAATTACAAGATACAGGATATTATAATTTATCTTTTGATTCTATTCAAAAGCACTTTGTATTCAACAATTTCTCATTCCTTACAAACTCTGGTGGAATAAGAGAAGGTGGAATTGAATATCATAATGGAACCTTTACAGATGATGATCAATCAGAGAATATTAGTAATTCTCAATATTGGTTTATGGAACCATTTGTAAAAGATCATGTAAATTATCATAGACACAATGGTAATCAATGTTATCCAGGTTCTGATTTCCAAAAGAATTTCAATGAATATGCTAAAACAAAAGAAAACTTTATTCCATTAACTTTTGTTAATAGTAATTATGATCCAAGTCACAATGATACTAGTCATAGAGACAGAAATGCAATGGACTGGATTGATAGTATAACAGGTGCTGATTTCTATTGGAAAGGACATTCTAATGGTGTTCATATTGCAGTAGGTAAAAATGGAGATAAAGGAGATAGTGTAAGAAAAATGCCAAATGGAAAAGGACGTATGTTATATTCTGATTATATTGGTTTTTATGAAAAAAAGCATGGTATAGAACAAGCTCCGTTCAATTATAAAATTGAGGCAAGAAGTGATAATGGAAATCCCGTAACAGAAAATAATTTATTTGAAGCTAATGGAAACTTTAAATTCAATAATTCAGCTTATAATTACGATGATATTCCTGTTGTAAGTATAATGATGAAAGCTGTTGATAGAAATGGTGATTCATTACACTTATTTACAAATAACTTCTCTTTTATTTCACCATATAAACATTACATACAACCATTACCAACAAATATAGAACTATCTTTTGGTGACTTATTTGGAATGTTTATGATGCAAACATATAAATATGTTACAGAAGATTTAGAAGAAGATATGAAATGTCCTGACGGTATAGAAGCAATAGATGATACCGATAAACCATCTAGTTGTATTTTTAATGTTAAATCTGAAGTTAAAATATTAGACTTTAAAATTAGGGATAAACAAAGAAGTGATTTAGAAAATACTCTTAAAACATTAGGTATTCCAGTAAATAATATCAAATTTAAATCAGAAACTAATCTTTCTGAATATTTAGAGATAAATGATTCTGTTACTTTTAGTACACAAGTTGATAATGTTGTTAGAGAAGGATTAGCATTAAAATCATTCGATAAAAATATTTTAGTTAAAACTTGTCAAGGTTTGGTTTATACTTTACCTAAAACTAAATCTTTAAATGAATCACATATTTATGGAATTAAGAATAATTCTGAGTATACTGATTTATCAGCAATCCATTTAAGTAATTATGATGATTATTATAAGATTTTAAATAACTTATCTTATAATGAGCAAAACGGAGTAATTAATTATTCTGGATATTTATCTGAAAATGGAAATAACAATCTAAGTCCTTCTTATATAGATATATTAAAATTAGATGAAGATAAAACATTAGTAATAGACCTTGATAAATATAGACGTATTGCAAACAGAAGTTGGGATATTAACAACTGTGGTCGATACAGTGTAACTAGAATACAAGGAATATCTAGTAAGTTCTCATTCTCTAAATTATTAAATGTATTACGCTAATGAATTATAAATAGATATTAAA
>CAMJMP010000003.1 GCA_946407055.1 uncultured Mycoplasmatota bacterium
AGTATCCTTTTGCTTCTTTTGATCTATATGAATCTTTAAAAGCATTTTCAGAAACTATATATCTATATTTACTTACTTCTTCTAAAGTACATCTTACCCCAACAAGATTAGCATATTGAACTATTTCTTCTGTAGGTAATTGCATAACTATCTTAGAATAATCATTACCTCTATAGATATCAAATAAAGATCTTAATTTAGTAATTGTTTCATTCTTTTTTACTAGTTCTTCGTATTCTTCCTTTAACTTGTTTTTTAAGAATACTAATTTTTCTTTATATCTAGTAATGAGTTCTTTCACATCCATTAGTATCTTCCTTTCGCGAGCGCTATTTCAGTATGCCTATCCTATCATCATAGACACACCAACCTATCATATCAATTATACCATAATAAAGTGAAAGAATAAACCAAGTTTAACTAATCTAAATCTCTATTTATTTGTAACATACACATAATAGCAACTCCCACAAAACCACCTATCATTAAACCTATTATGAATCCTATCATTTACATTCATCCCCCTTCTTGAAAACAAAATAAACCATCTTCCAAATATAATCAAATGACTAAAACGTCTTTTTATCACAAAAAAATATATCAAAATCTTATTTTGATATATTCATTTATCCTTTTTATAAGCATTCTTCCAACTATAATTTCTTTTTAACTAACTATTAAACTTTTTTAATCACTTACATCAAAATCCATTGTAATTCTTATTTTATAATCTGGATATAATTCTTGGACTTTATCATGTACTTCTTGATAAACTTTATTTCTATCTTCACAAGCGAAATCTAATACTAAGTCAAAACTAATTGCTCTATCTTCTTTATTATAATAGAATCCATGTAATTGTAAAATTCCCTTATAATCTTTTATTATCTCTTCAACTTGGCCTTTTATTTTCATTGCTTCTTTATCTTTAGTATTAACAGAATAAATACCTATTGCTGATAATAAAACATTATGTTTTTTATAAACTTTTTCAGTTATAATTCTTGTTAATTTATCTATCTCTGCAGCAGTCATTGTATCTGGTACTTCTATATGAATAGATCCTAAATACATATCTGGACCATAATCACTTAGTATTAAATCAAATGCCCCTGTTACTTCAGGGAAACTTTTAACTGTTCTTTTAATTCCTATAGATACTTCTCTATCTATTCTTTCTCCAAGTATTTGACTATATGTTTCTCTTACCATCAAAATACCTGCTTTAATAATAAATAGTGAAATAATAACACCTAAGTAAGCTTCTAAACTAATATTAGTAACTAAATAAATAATTGCAGCTACTAATGTAGATATTGAAATAATCGCATCATTTCTAGCATCTTTACCAGAATTAACTAAAGCTTTAGATTTAACTTCTTCTCCGACTTTTTGAACAAACAAACTTAAAAATAGTTTTGCAACTACTGCAACACCAACTACCAACAATGTAACTGCACTATATTTTGGTTCAATTGGGTTAAATATTTTCTTAACTGCTTCCGTTAAAGCTGCTAAACCAGCATATAAAATAATAACTGCAATAACCATTGCACTTAAGTATTCTACTCTTCCATGACCAAATGGATGTTCCCTATCAGGTTCCTTTCCACCCAACTTAGTACCTACTATTGTAATTACTGAAGATAACACATCACTTAAGTTATTTAAAGCATCCAAAATAATTGCAATCGAATTCGCTAAAAAACCAACTATTGCTTTAAATATAACTAATAATACATTAGTAAGAATTCCTAAAAGGCTTGCTCTAACAATCTTATCTTGTCTTTCCATAACCATCTATCCTATCTACAAAATAATAAACCTATAAAAGGACTAATCAATAATAATCCATAATTAAGTATTATAAATAAATACTTATCATTATAATATTCATTAAAACTAAAATTACAAGGACTTTTTATTATAATACGTAATAAATAATCAAAAGTTATTGCCAAGAATAACCAAATTAATCCACAGATCAAACAAGACAAAATCCCATCTTCAAATATACTTACATTATAAGCATAACCAAATATACTAAATACTATAAAAGTATATAAAGGTCTCCATACTTTGTTCTTTTTAAATGCATCATTAAAGATATCACCATCAAGTGGTTTCATTGAAAAAAACTTAATTTTAATAATTACATGACCTATCTCAATTAAGAATACAATCACGTAAGCAAGTATAAAACATAATAGCATTTTATCAAAACTAAACATTCTAACCACCTACTCTAATATCATAGTATTATTATAGCACAAAAAAAGTAGGATAAACCCACTTAAAAATCTAATCCTTGGTCTTCTTCTGGAACCACAACATCTACACTCATAGGTACAGGTGGTTCTGGATACAAATATGAATGAACCATTTCTTTAACTATATAATTTCTTACCTCTTCTATTTGCGCTCTTGCTGCTCCATCTTCTATACTTTGAACATTAATTACATGTTCAAACAATTCGTCAACTTTATTTTGTCTCATACAAGCAACTAACACATTAGTTTGAATTGTATTATTACAAATAAGACTTGTTGTAATATAGTTAAATATTTCTTCTTGTTTAGTTTTAGCTAATTCCCCAAACTTTTCTATTTCTTCTAGTGTTACTATAACACCACCATAATAATAGAACCAATGATTCAAAAGACTAGTTTTTTCTTCGTTTGAAAACTCATCCCATTTTTTTCTATTTTCGTCGTTTCCTATTGCCATAGTAAACTCCCCCTTACATGGTTTACTATTATAATACAAAAACCTACATAAACAAAATTTTGATCAATACAACTAACACCATTACCAGTATACCAAGTATTAATTCTAACCAATAATTTTTCTTGTTTTCTACTACTTCAATCTCTTTTTTATATTTCGATTTAATATATTCTATTGCTCTAACATTGTTTTTATCTTTTTCATGGCTTTCAACAGCATACTTAACTCCATCATCCATATAAAATACATATTGTGATGGTTTACCAAATACTAACTTATCATAAGTAATATATACTAGTTTATCTATATTCTCTACTTTATAAGATTTAATAATACTATTAATATCTATTACTACTAAACCTTTATTAATCTTTAAAAAGTTATGTCTTAAATAATATCTAATGTATATCCAAACACCTAATAATATTAAAGAAAAGACAATTAATAAAAAACCAGCAAAAAAGCCTTTTAGTACTATCTTAATGATACCCATAACTAAAATAATCATCATAAAAGAACCTACTATTGCAGATATATCATTAATAAATACATTCTTAGGAAACTTATACTCAAATTCCATAATATCATTTTCTTCGGTTTTCATACTGACTCCTCATATCATATTTATATTATACCATATTTCTTACAAAAAAAGTTGATCATCGATCAACTTTTCTTACTTTAACTAATCTAACTTTATCTAAAATACCTTGTTCAAATTCTTGTTCTCTTAAAGGTAAACCATATAATAATCTAGTTTCAAATGCATACTTTTCTTTTTCGTCTTGCTTCTTATCAGTTTCTTGTACATAATCATCAGGAATGTTTTCTACTTTTTTCTTTAATAAGTAATATTCACGAAACAATCCCATTTTCAAAAGAAATTGATATGTTGGTGGATCAATATAATATCCATTCTTTCTATAGCCTCTAGTATAAGCAAAGTATAAAGCTTTTCTAGCCATCAATAAATCTGGAGTTTGTTTCTGGCTCTTTAACATATTAACTAAATATTTAAGAGCTCTAATATCTACTAAACGTTCTTCTGGATCAATTAAATAATTACCCTTTTTAGTAAACCATCTATATAAAACTTCTTCTCTTTCTTTTTGTGGTAAAGATTCTAACCAATCCATATATGGATAATCTTTTAATGAATAATCAATTATTTCTGTTTCAATATCATTTCTTCTCTTAGATAGTTTTTGAAAACTTCTTGCATGTTCAATTTCATGACGTAAAACTCTTAATGCTTGCAACTTTTTATTTTCAATTACTTGATTTGGTTTTTCCATAATCATTCTTTTATAAACAATTATTTCTTTATCATCCCCACTATAAGTGCCCAAATCTTTATTATCATCGTCACTAACATCCATCTTCTTTATAAAAGGTTTTAATGATGGATCATCTTCTATCATCATTGCATATGCTTCATCAATAAATTGTTTATCGAGTTCTCTTCTTTGATAATCCATGAATAATTTATATAGTTCCTTATTCATCCTATCACTCCCTAATTATTGAAATATTTTATTATAAACTTTGTTCCTTCATCACTAGATTCTACACTAATAGTACCATTATCTTTTTCTATAATCATCTTAGCTAAAGACATTCCAATTCCAATACTATTACTACTAGAATTCTCCCCTTTATAAAATCTTTCAAATATATACTTTTGATCTTTTTTACTTATTCCACATCCATAATCTCTAATTACCAACTTAATAAAAATATCATTTTGTTCATAAGTAATATCTATCTTACTACCTTCACTAGAATACTCTATAGCATTCTTAACTATATTACTAATCGCTTCAACTTCCCATTTAGCATCCACATTAATTCTTATCTTTTCATTACCTTCAATATTTAAACTTACATCTTTTAAATCTAATAACAAAGATAAATTATCTTGAACATCATCTAATATCTTATTAACATTAATATATTCTTTCTTAAAATTAATAGCATTCGCATCAAACTTAGATAACTTTAGTAAGTTTTCTATTAAGAAAGATGTGTTCTTAATCTTATGATTAATATCTCTTAATAATTTCTTCTTCTCTGCTTCAGACGTATCTTCATTCATTACATTATCTATCATTAAATTAATAGATGTTAAAGGTGTTCTAAGTTGATGAGATATATCACTTAATGAATTCTTTAAAGATTCTTTATCTTTTCTACTTAATTCACTTTGTTCATTTAACATAACAGCTGTTTTATATAACTCATTTAATAATAATGAATAATCGCCTTCACTGTTCTTCTTTATATCTATTTGATAATTCTTTTTATTTATTCTTTTTAAATAACTTAATAATTCTTTTAATTCTTTATCTCTTTTTATCTTATAAACAAAAGTAGTAACTATTATAATTGTTAAACTAATATAATAATTTCTTACAATCCTCTCATTAGATAATAATACATAATCTTTATCTTTATCTATTCCATATTTTTCTAAACCTTGATACTTACTTAAATCTTTACAATTTATTATTTCTATTATTTCATCTCTACTAATATCTACATCTTTTTCATCTAAAATATATAAAATACTAGTAATTGCTTTATTATTATTTTCTTCTAATTTCTTATTAAAATAATAACCATTAACAATTAAAGCAACTAATGTAATAACACATAATAAACTTAATACTAATATTCTTTTATTCTTCATCTATTCTATAACCTGTTCCTTTAATAGTTTTAATTATATCCGTATCAAGTTTTTCTCTTATTCTTTTTAAATAAACTGTAACTGTATTATCATTTATATCATTGCCAGTCCAATTCCAAACATTATCAATTATTACATCTCTTGTAATAACTTTATTTAAATTAGTAAATAATAAAGTTAATATCTTAAACTCTAAACTAGTTAAGATTATTTCTTCATCATCTTTATATACACTCATCTTATCTAAATCTAATTCTATGTTCTTAACTTTAATCTTATTATTCTTTTTACTCCTTGCTAGTATCTTATTAATTCGCGCAATTAGTTCTTTAGAACTAAATGGTTTTGTTATATAATCTTCTGCTCCAATATCTAATCCTCTAACAATTGATTCTTCATCATCTTTCGCTGTTAAAAATATTGTTGCTATATTTCTATCTTTAATATAATCTTCATATAAATCAAAACCATTACCATCTGGTAAAGTTAAATCTAGTATTACTAAATCATATGATTTATCTAAACAATCTATAGCATCACTAACACAATTACTAACAACAACGTCAAAGTTATTATTCTTCAATAATATAACTAAATTACTAGCTATATCATTGTCATCTTCAACTAATAATATGTGCATAATTAACCACCCGCCATTATTATAACATTATATTTAAAAAGAACTATCAAATAGTTCTTTTTAATTAAATATTTTCATTTCTAATAGTTTCAATAATATTTTGTTTATTAATCTTACTAATAGAATATTTCATAATACATGTAATTAATACAAATACTGCTACAATAGAAATCAATACAGGAACATAAGGTATTGGATAATTTACTAAAGACGTAGCATTAGTTAGTAAATAATATAACAATATTGATAAAGCGATACCTATTGGTAAACCAATTAATAAAGCTTTAGTTCCATAGAAGAATGTTTCTAATCTTACCATTCTATTAAACTCTTTCTTAGTCATACCAACACTCTTTAACATTGCAAATTCCTTTTGTCTTAATTCCATATTAGTAGTTATTGTATTAAAGATATTAGTAATACCAATTAATATAATTACTGTAATAAATCCATATAAGAAGATACCTATTAATAACACTAATGCTCTCATCATTCTTACATCTTCTAAGATATTAGTAATACTAAAATCATCACCATCTAGAATCTTTTCTATTTGATCTTGTAAATCATCAGCATTATCTGCATCTATTAATATTTCATTATAAGGCACTTGATCAGTAACTAATTTATTATACGTTTCATCATCTAATATTAAAGTTGCAGATCCATTAACAGTAACACCAAATGGTTTATCTTGTGTAACTTCTACTAAATCTATATCAGCAAATTTTTCTACATATTCTTCATGTTTTTCTTCATCATATTGTAATTTTGAAAGATGTAATGTCTTAACATTTTTATTGATGTTATAACATTCTACTTTTACCATGTCTGCTTTTTTGGCACTATATACTTGTGCATAATTCCATAGTATACCTTTGCCTTTAACATCTTCTTCTTTTAATCCTAATTTTTTAAGGTAATTCTTATAAGCATGATCTCCAACACGAGCCAAAATTAAATCTTTATATTCTCCACCATATTCATTATATCGATTAACATTATCATCTGTTGCTTTTGTATATTCTTCTGAGAAATTAACTCCTTCATTCTCAATTACATAACCACCCATAGCATTTGTAATTGCATAATCTTTTACACCATCCAAGTTAATTATTTGTTCTCTTTTTTGTTTTTCATTTTCAATTTTCTCTAATCTATAATTAACTGCTAATGTATAATCTTTTCCAGAATATTCTTGTTTAATAGTTTTATATAATAAAGTCATTAATGAAGACAATGAAATAAATATTGCTATAGATACTATTATTGAAATAACAGTTGTACGATATTTCTTTTTACTTCTCTTTAAATTCTTATAAGAAATTTCTCCACCTACACCAAAGATCTTTTTAATTATTTTTGGTGATTTAACTTTATTAGCTTTAATCTTTATTTCTTCGCTATTTCTAATTGCTGTAATAGGAGCTATCTTACTAGCTTTTCTAGCACTTCTTAAACTTGATAGGAATAATGTAACTATTCCAAGTGCAATAGATACTAATATAGCTGGTATTGAAATACTAAATATTAAGAAATTGTAATCATACACACTTAAGAAATTCTTAAATATTAGATTTGTAATAATTATTAATATCCATGATGCAAATAAACCTAATAATATTCCACAAGGTATACCAACTAAACCCAATCTAAATGCTTCATAGAATACATTCTTTCTTATTTGTTTTTTAGTAGCACCAACACTTGCTAACATACCATATTGTCTTGTCTTTTCTGCAATAGAAATATCAAAACTATTTTTAATACAGAATACTGAAGTAACAATAATAATACCTATTACAACAGCAACTATCTTACCTAAAGATTCAAACATTTTATTATCAAAAAGGCCGCCCTCTAATGTCATTAAATATTCATTAGCGTTAATGTCATAATTAACATCTTGAACCATTTGTGCTTGTTCTTCTTCAGTAAGATCATCATCATTCATTTTTAAATATAAAGAATAATCAATATTCATTAAACTACTAATAGCTTTCTTACTATGCTTTAATCCGTCTTTATTGAATCTTACATAAATACTTGATTTTTCTGAAGGATGATCAGTATAAGTAATAACACTATAACCAGGAGCACTAAAGTCTTCTACAACATTAGATGGTCTTTCAATAAGACCAACTATCTTATATGTTTTATGCGTAATATCAACTAATTCTTCCCCAACTTCAGTATCATACATAATATGTTGACCTACTTGAACTCCATCAATAGTCCTCTTACCTACATCTAATTCTAAAGTATCTCCAATATTATATTTAACTCTTGCATCAGTCTTAATATGTGAAGAAATAACCACTTCATTTTCATTCTCTGGATATCTTCCATCTAATAATACAAGACCAGCTTTATCTAAACCATCTTTATTAAAAGCTAATACATATAAATAAGGTTTATAATCATTTTTTCCTTCTTCTAATTTACTATAACCAATTTCATTACTATAAAAATAATGTTCCACATATCTATTATTTTTAATTCTATTGAAATTATCTTCATCTACTTTTTCAAATACCATGTGATAATCGCCATAGAATACTTTTTCAAATTGAACAATAGATTTATAACCGCTCATAAATACTGTTGATACAGCAGTTATTAAAGCTACTGATAATATAATACCTATGATAGTTACTATTGTTCTTTTCCTATTGAGTTCTAAATTCTTTTTTGTAAGTCGATGTAATAAATTCATCTTATTCACCTTCTACAATTCTACCGTCTTCTAATTTTATAATACGATCAGCTTGACTAGCTAATTCTAAGTTATGTGTAATCATAATAATAGTTTGATTATATTTTTTATTTGAAAGTTTTAATAATTCCATAATTTCATCTGAAGCTTTACTATCCAAGTTACCAGTTGGTTCATCTGCTAAGATTATTGCTGGATGATTAATCATAGCTCTACCAATAGATGTTCTTTGTTGTTGACCACCTGATAATTCATTAGGTAGATGTTTTCTTCTTGATTCTAATCCTAATGTTTTTAACAATTCAGTTAAGTCTTTTTCATCAACTTTCTTACCATCTAATTCAACAGGTAATTTAATATTTTCTTCTACATTTAATATTGGTAATAAATTATAGAATTGATATATTAAACCCACTTGTCTTCTTCTAAATATTGCTAAGTTGTCATCACTTAATTTGAATATATCTTCTCCTTCAATAAAAACTTTACCTGATGTAGGACGATCAACACCACCTATTAAATGTAATAATGTTGATTTACCACTACCACTTGCTCCAATAATAGCAACAAACTCTCCTTTATTAACTGTAAAAGATACTTTATCTAAAGCTACAACTTTATTATTATCTTTTCCATATATCTTTGTTAATTTATCCACTTTTAATATTTCTTCCATACTTTTTCTCCTCTTTTCTGATTTCATAATACTACCCTAAAGTGACACGTAAGTGACAAAACCATAAAAAAAAGATGTTTACACATCTTTTTGTTTTTTCTTATATTCTTCAATAAAACTTCTTGAAGGACTATAAAGATTTTTAGGTAAGTTACTTAATTCAAACCATTTCCACTCATCTTGCTTAGTTGGTTCCATTACCTTTACTTCTCCCGAATAATTATGAGCAATAACTTGAATTGTTACATAATGTCTATCTGGTTGGAAATTATCAACTGCTCCAAATACTTCTAATTTAGAAATATTTAAATTAGTTTCTTCTTTTACTTCTCTTATAGCACAATCAAATATGGTTTCATCATATTCTTGTTTGCCACCTGGTAAACTCCAACTATCTGGTTCATATATTCCACCAGTATCTTCTAACTTGCTAGGTCGATGTCCAAGTAATATTTTATTACCTTTCTTGATCATTACACCTATGCCTATTTTAATATGTTTTTCCATTATGTAACACCTATCCTAATATTATTCTGTCATCACTAAAATGACTATAAATCATATGATCTATTTCAGCTTGATCCATTAAGAAATAATTAAATGATACTCTATTTAATATTTGTCTCATTTCTGGAGCTTCAAAATCATACATAGCCAAATACTCTACACATATTTCAAACCATTTATGACCAATACTTCTCAATAATTCTCTAATTTCATCATAGTACTTAGAATCTTCTTTCAAAAAAACTGAAGTAACAAATGAAATAATATAAGGTAATACATTACAATATAAATAAAATTTATCTTCTCTTTTTTTTGGCATCTCATATAAATCCAAATCGATTAATGTAAAATTGCCTTCTTTATCAATCAAGAAATTATCTGGATGACAATCTAAATCATATCCATTTATATAAAAAATTCTTGCATCATTCAATAAACCTAAGAAAGCACTTTTATCAGCATTATCTAATATCTTTAAAGAATAGATAAAATCTGTCATAAATATTTCTTCTCCACCACATCTTGATAGATTTCTATAAGCGAATGTCTTACCCATTACTCTTTCTTGTATTTCATAGGCCATTCCATCTTCATAATCTATACCAATTAAATGAGGTGTATCTAAACCTTGTTCAACTAAATCACAAGTTGCTTGCAATCTAAGTGTATTTTCTTCTTTATTATCACAAGGATAAACTAACAATGCATAATCTCTTCCATCAATATTTACAAAGTAACATTTTCTACTATTACCTTCTCTATCATATTTTTGACCCTTAATTAATTCTCTAGCTTTATCAATTAATTCCATGCTATCACCATCTATTAAAATTATAACATAAAAAAAAGAAGAATATTTATTCTTCTTTTCCTATTAATACTTCACGAGGTTTAGATCCATTTGCTGGTCCAATAATTCCTCTTTCTTCTAATTGATCTACTATTCTTGCAGCTCTATTATATCCAAGTCTAAATCTTCTTTGTAATAAAGATGCACTAACTTTTCCAGTCTCCATAGCAAACTCAACTATTTCATTATATAATGGATCATCATCTGTTCCACCAGGACCTGAACCAATACCATTACTTCCTTCACCATCGCTAGGCATGTTTTGGAATGTTTCATCATAAACTGCTGTTTGTTGTTCTTTACAAGCGTTTATAACTCTTTCAATTTCATCATCAGAAACATAACAGCCTTGAATACGATCCGCAGTATTTTGACCCATTGGTAAGAATAACATATCACCTTTACCTAATAGTTTTTCTGCTCCAACACCATCTAAGATGGTACGTGAATCAACTTGTGATGCAACTGCAAAAGCAATTCTTGAAGGTATATTAGCTTTAATAATACCTGTAATAACATCTGTACTTGGTCTTTGTGTAGCCGTAATTAAGTGGATACCTGCAGCACGTGCAAGTTGTGTAATTCTCATGATAGAATCTTCAACTTCTTTTCTTGCAACAACCATTAAGTCTGCCATTTCATCGATAATAACAACGATATAAGGCATCTTAGCTTCTTTATGTCCCTTACGAGCCATTAGATCATTATAATCATCAATCTTCTTAACAGAATTTTCAGCAAATGCTCTATAACGATTATCCATTTCTACTACTATTCTTTGTAATGTAGCAGCTGCTTTCTTTGGATCAGTAACAACTGGTAATAACAAATGTGGAATACCATTATAGTTAGATAATTCAACTTGTTTTGGGTCTACCAAAACTAGTTTTACTTCATCTGGTTTATATCTCATTAGTATTGAAATAATAATACTATTTGTACATACTGATTTACCTGAACCAGTAGAACCAGCAATTAACAAGTGTGGCATCTTTGTAATATCAAAGTATCTTGGATTACCCATTAAGTCTTTACCTAACGCAGCTTGAATACCTTTATTATTATTTATATTTTGTAAGATACCTCTTATCTTAACTGCTGAAATTTCACCATTAGGAATTTCAATACCTACTGTACTCTTACCAGGAATTGGTGCTTGAATACGTACATCCTTAGCAGCTAATCCTAAAGCTATTTCTTTATTAATATTTAATATTCTACTTACTTTAGTACCTGCTGGTAAATCTAATTCATATTGTGTAACCGCAGGTCCAACATGTGTTGCAACAACTCTTGCTCCAGGAATTTGGAAATCAGCTAATACTTTAACTAATTCATTACCTCTAGCAATTAATGCTTTAGATCCAGTTACTTCATTAGTAGTTTCTGGTGGATCTAATAAAGATAATCTTGGTAATACATAACCTCTATTAACAACTGTTTCTGGTTCCACAGGTGGAACTTCAACTTCTTCTTTTATTTCTTTTGCAATCGTAACAGGAGTTGCTTTTTCTTCTTCTTTTTTCTTCTTTCCGAATAAACTTAATAAAGATTTCTTAGGTTTTTCTTCCTCTTCTTCCTCATCATCTTCATCTTCGTCTTCTCCATCTTCTCCACCTTCATCTTTAGTGAATAAAGAATCTTTAGTTTTATTTAATGCATCAGATAAACTAAAGTCAAACATCAATACTATTGAAATAATAGATAATATTACTAAAACAATTAATGTTCCAATCTTATCAAATAAACTTGCAAGTATGAATGCAAAGAACGCACCAATCATACCTCCACCAATAACATAACTTGTTTGACCAGAGCTTAATAATGAAGCCCCTACAATCATCGTTCCTGTTCTACTTTGTAAACGACGCATTGTTATATCCATAATTTGCTTAGGAGCAAAGTCCTTAATAAATGAATAATGTGCTATTACAATAACAACAATTAATAATAAGTAAAAACCTACTAATTTTGAAGAAAACAATGTTGGCAATTGTCTCTTAAATAATAGATAAATACCTATAAAAATAAACACCATTAATATTAATAACCATAATTCCCCTACAGCATACATAGCTAGTTTTTTAATAAAAATTCCAACTGCACCAAACCCTAATCCTAATATTCCTAATAAGATTAATATAAGCCCAACAAACTCTGGACTATATGAATTAGTACTAGTTTTCTTTTTTGATGATCTTCTTCTTTTAGCCATACTACTCACCATAATCATTATAACATTATTTAAGCTTTAAAATCAAAAGAAAAACATTTATTCGACACCTTTAGAAGAATATCTAAGAACTTAACTGTTTTTTTACATGTCAATCTTGCTTTTTTTAGTATTAAATTGCTATAATAAGTACTGTTAAGGAGGAAAACAAATGAAGAAAAAAATTATTCTATTAGTCCTTTGCTTATTAATGATTTCAGGGTGCGGAAGAATACCAAAATTATCTAATGGGGACGAAGCAGTTGTAACAATGAAGGATGGTGCAAAAATTAGTGCTAATGAACTTTATGAAGAAATGAAGAAAGATTATGCACTAGAAACTTTATTAAACATGGTTGATAAACAAATCTTAGAAGAAAAGTATAAAGATAAAGTTGAAGAAGCTAAGAGTTCTGCTGATACTACAATGCAACAACTAGAACAAGCTTATGGTGATCAATTACTTGAAGCTATTCAATACTATACAAATTATAATTCAATCGAAGAATATAAAAACTATGTTTATGTAAATTACCTACAAGAATTTGCTATCAACGATTATTGCAAAAAACAAATTCCAGAAAAAGATATTGAAAAATATTACAAAGATAACATTGTTGGAGATATCAAAATTAGTCACATTTTAGTAACACCAGCTGTTACTGATAGTATGACTGATGAAGAAAAAGCTGCTGCTGTTAAAGCTGCTGAAGATACAATCAATAATATTATTAAAGAATTAAAGAAAACTGATTCAAGCAAAGTTGCTGAGAAATTCGCTGAATTAGCTAAACAATATTCTCAAGATGATGCAACCAAAGAAAAAGGTGGAAGCCTAGGATTCATCAACAAGGATACTTTAGGAAACACATACAGTGAATTAACTGCTGCTGCTTATGAATTAAAAGATGGTCAATATACTACTAAACTAGTTAAAACTGAATTAGGATATCATGTAGTATTAAGAACTGAAACTAAAGAAAAAGCACCATTAGATGATGTTAAAGATACAATAGTTGATAAACTATCTGAAAAATATTTACAAGAAAATCCTGTTGCAAATGTTAAAGCAATGCAAGAATTAAGAAAAGAATATAAAGTTGAATTCATCGATGATGAAATTAAATCTAAATATGCTGAATACATTCAAAATGCAATTGCTAATTATGAACAACAAGCAAATCAACAATAATTAAAAAAGACATTCAATCGAATGTCTTTTTTTATGACCTTGCATCCATCAAATTACTAGATGAATAATTCTTTAAGCCTTTATTAAATACATAGAAAGCTAATGTAATAATTCCAATTGTAAATAGTATTACATATAACATATATTTCAATTTAAAATCTAATAACATATAAACCGGAATCCATACAGCAAATCCACTTGGAATTAGTGAAAAAGCTAAAATCTTTAATACCTTACTGAAAATAACATCAGGATATAAACTTAAGTTCAAGAATACATCTCTTAATGATTCAGCAAAATAATTACTTCTAATATATTTAAATGTTAGTGAATAATATACAACCATAAATGCAGCATATATTAAACCACCAAAGATAATTAAAATAGAATATAAAAGTAAATTCTTAATACTAAAATTAAAGATAATTAACGCTATATATCCATATAATAAATCACCAACAGCTGAAGGTTCTAAACTAGAAGTAGCAACTTGACACAAAACATTTTTTGGCATTGTTAGATATGCATCTAACTTACCATGTTCAATATAATCTGGTATTCTTGTAATTCCATTAAAGAAGATATGTGTAATACCAAATGATCCAGAAGACAATGCCCAGAATAACATTACGTCATTTAAAGTATATGTCCCTATTACTTCTTTTAAACTAAATATTGTAATCCATTGAATAATAAATGAAGCATTATTAAATATCATCATTATAACCGATGTCATAAATGCAACATTATTTTCCATTGCTCTCATCAAATTATATTTAAACGATAAGAACATTATCTTAAGATTACTCCTAACCTCCATTAACATTAAGCTTCTTCACTCCCCTTCTATATACAGTTTTAATAATTAATAACAATACAATCATTGTTATTAATTGTGAAATTAAAATACTTCTAAATAAACCTCCACTAAAATCTAATATTAATTTTGCAGGTCCATAACTAATTCCATAAATAGGACTATATCTAATAATAGTACCTACTAACTTAGGAAACATTTCTAATGGGAAGAATACACCAAACATTAATACAATCTTATTATAAACATGTTGAAATGGTTTAGAATCTTCTACCCAGAAACTAGTTAAACTAATTAAAATTTTAATTAAACCCACAATCAAAATTGCGAATATAAATACTGGAATACCTGCCAAGATAGACATGTAATTAAATCCTTCAATAGCTCCAGCAAATATAAAACCCAAACCAATACTGATCACTAAGAAAAACATAAATCTTACAAAAGTGTCAGCCATATACTTACAAACTACATAACCAATATAGTTATATGGTTTATTAATTTGATAAGCAATATTTCCACTCTTAATAGTATCTTTTACTTCACTACTAGATACATTACTACCACTACCAAAGCTAATAGTTTCAGCTAGTAATAGATACCAAATCATCTTACTAAAAGTATAACCATTAATAACTCCAGTTCCATCACTATAAATATATCTCCATAAACTTGTTAAAACGTACATCATGATTGCAAATCCACAGAATCTAAATAATAAACTAGAAACGTATTGCAAAGAATCAATAAATGTCGTTTTAATTATAAACAAATATTTTCTCATTTCTTACTGCCTTTATAAATAGAACTAATAATTGTCTCTAATGGTGTATTGGAAATATTAATATCTATAATCTTATCTGGATCTAATAACTTAATAGCATCACTTATACTCTTCTTAGTTAAATCTACTTCAATTTTTAAATTATAATCTTTATCTTTCAAAATAGTAATTCCATCAGCTTCATCTAAATTAATCTTTGTGTTCATCTTAGCTTCTACAATCTTTTTATTTAAATAATGATATTTTAAATTTTCCATAGTATCATCCAAAACGATCTTACCATCATTGATAATAATTACTCGCTTACATAATTTTTCAATATCACCAACATCATGACTAGTTAAGAAAATAGTAGTCTTTTTTTCTTTATTTAATCTTTTAATAAATACTCTAATCTTTTCTTTAATCACTGGATCTAAACCAATTGTTGGTTCATCTAAAAATAATATCTCAGGTTCATGAATTAATGATGCAACTATTTCACAAATCATTCTTTGACCTAAAGATAAACTTCTAACTGGTGTATTAATAAATTCATCTAATTCAAAAATTTCATTATATTCACTAATTCGTTTTTCAACTACTTCTTCAGGTATATCATAAATAGCACCAAAGAATTTAAAATTATCATATGGTGTTAAATGGATCCATAATTGTTCTTTTTGACCAAATACACAACCTATTTTATAAGCTAGTTTTTTTCTATCTGTTTGTGGACAAATTCCTGAAATACTTATATCACCTTTAGTTGGATATAAGATACCTGTAAGCATTTTAATAGTTGTTGACTTACCAGCACCATTAGGTCCAATAAACGCAAGTATTTCACCTTTTTCAACGCTGAAACTTATATCATTAACTGCTTTTTTACTTTTATATTTCGGTTTAAAAATAGCTTTAATGCTCCCCTTTATTCCTTTCTCTTTTTGTTTTACACGGAACGTTTTCGAGAGCCCTTTTACTTCAATAATACTCATATAAAATCCTCCTTTATCTTCTTCTAATTCTTGGTTCATATATATTTCTATATGTATTAATTGCTTCATCTACATTAATCATATATCTTCTACACAAACCCTCTTCTTCATCATCATAATAATCTAATAAGATACCACCAAGAGCTTCCATCGTCTTATATGATCCTATATTATTATTTCTACAATCTAATAATACCACATCTAAACCCAACTCTTGACAACGAACTAATGCTAAATATAAGTTTATTTCATTATAACCTTTTCTTCTCTCGCTTGGTCTAATTCCATAACCTATATTTCCACCTCTATTCCTTAATGCATCATTAAGTTGTGTTCGTATGTTACACATTCCAATAAGACGATTATCACTTTCTCTAACCAACATATAGGTCTCTGCAGGGACGGTTGTTTCAGTAACTCCAACATTGCGGTCATTAGCTATCTTTTGCAACCAACCATCATAATCATTCACATACCTACCAAGTCCGCCTGCTCCATTCATATGACTACCATCTCTCAGGTGTTCTTGTACATATTCAATTACTTGCTCACGGTACGACTCATCAGGTATTACATGCATCATCCTCTCCATAGCAATCTTCCTTTCTATAAATCATTTTTTAATTCAAAATTATTAATATCAAACTTTCCATCATTGATTACATACCAATATAATTTATCTAAATTATTTCTATTTGGTTTATCAAAACAATTAATAACTAAATCATTAAATTCATTATCTGGAAATTTGAGTCCATATCTTTCTAGATATTTTTTATCTTTAAAAAACTTTTCTATTTTATTTTCTGGTAACATACAATAATCATTATTATATAAATAAGCTTCAACCAAATATTTTAAAACCATATAATATGGCATTTTCTTATGATACTTGCATGCTTTATAATCTTCATAAGCATCCCAACATCTATAATACTTCATGACATCATATTCATTCTTTTTCTTTATAGCATTCTGTGCTTTCCTCCTAAGTTTATCTATAACTTTTTGATTACCATATATTAGTTTCCCATGTACTAACATATTAGCCATTGGTCCACCATGTCCTCTACCATCATTATCCATATACTCTTCTATCTTATAAATTGGATTCACAAAATATTCTATTATGTAACCATCTACTTGCTTATTACCTCTTATTTGATAATTACATTCATTTTTTAAAATAATATAAACATCTATATCACTATATTTATTATTATTGTTAACAGCATAACTGCCAACTAACAGCATCGCCTCAACATCTTCATTATCTTTATATTCTTCTAAGAATTTATGTAAGGCAATCTCCCACTCGTTTAAAGGGATAACTCCCATTTATCATTTTATTTTCCTTCTTTCTTTAAAATCATATGTATGTTATTTGTAGGTGTTCCTATTCCATCTGTAACATCTTTATCAATAGATGTTACGACGAATCCTATTCCTCTATAACATTTAACTGCTCTAACATTATTTTCAAATACTGTTAAAGTAATACTATCTAAATTCATTTCTTTAAAACCATATTCTATCAATCTCATAATAGCTTCTCTACCATAATGATTGTTTTGATACTTAGGTGTAATCCATATACCTATTTCACCACTTTTATCATTAATACTGTTATAACCAAAGTTACCTACAATATCTCCTGTTTCTTTATCAATCATTGTATAGATTGGTTCTTCCTGTATACTCTTAATCCATTCTCTTTCTTCTTCGACGGTATACATTTGGGGGTTACTTCTTAACCATCGATATATTTCTGGATTATTAATATTTTCAGCATAGAACTCTGCAAAAGATTCTTTTGGTTTTATAAAATTCATTCTTTCACTAGAAAATATCTTTTCCATAATTTTTCATCCTTTCTTATCGTTTTAATTGTTCATATTCTTTTAATCCTTCTAACTCTCTTTTCTTAAGTTCTAAAAGATATAGTTTTTGTAGAAGGTATTCTTTTTTAGTTTTCACTTTCGCTCCGTCTTGTGCACGGAACACTAGTTTTCTTTCTTGTTTCATTTTTTATTCCTCTTTCTTTAATTTTTATCTTTTAAACAAAAGGAGTCACATATAAAGATGTGACTCCGAATTACTTCGTGTAGGAATTATAGTTCCCTATGTAGCTAAAATACATACTCACTAAGAGTACGGTCTATATCGAGATCGGTATATTTATGTATGACAAAATAGACCTCACCTAATAAAGATCGTATATTAAATTTTTCTCGGCCCCATAGAAGGACGGCCACTGACATTAAGACTATAAATGTCATCATAAATATCACCTCTCTTTCTTTTTTAGTTTTATTCATGTTTTAAAAGATATAAAAAAGCCACGAATAAAACATTCGTGACTCCGATATTTCGTGTAGGTTTTCTCCCAGCACAGCTCGTTTTTAAAACTTATGTGCTCTCACTTGTATACAAAATAACATACATATTTTTTATTGTCAACATTTTCTTTAATTATTTTTAACAATGTCTTTTGCATCGTTATAATTAAATCCTCTAGAAACTAATGCACTAATGATTCTTGCTTCCAAGTCATAACCTTCATATTTCTTTTCATATCTTCTTTTAATTTTTAAATATTCTTTTTCAATTAAATCATCAGGTGTTTCTATTTCACTTTCATTAACAACATCAATAATACTACTCTTTTCATAACCTAAATTACTCAAATCATAACATATCTTTTCTTTTAACTTCATAGCATTATAATGTGTATTTGCTCTAACTCTTTTATCAACTAACTTAACTAATTTCTCATAGAATATATCTTGATCAATACTCCACAAATATTCATCAATCATTTCTTTATCAAAACCTAAATCTAACAAATTCCTTTGTATCTTATAAGGTCCATCATTAGTTAAATGAATCTTATCATTTATATAAGCTTTAATATATTTTTCAGCATTAATATATCCATTATCTTTTAACTTATCTACTGTTTTATTAACTATCTTACTATCATCATATAAACGATATAAATAATTCTTTATTTCCTTTTCTGTTCTAATTTTTTTATTTATATATTTAATACTTTTGTAATAAGCTTCTAACTCTACATTCTCTTTTATATATTCTTCTAGTTGTTTTTCTTCTATTTCTTTATGAGCTAATAAGTTATATTTAATAATTAAATCATCATAAAATATAACATCTTCATAATCATCAAATTTAATTTTATATCTATTATCTTTTTGTTTAATAAACTTCTGTATCTTCATCCGGTATCACCACGGTTATTATAACATAAAAAAAGAATCCTAAAGTGATTCTTTTTCTAACTTTTCTTTATAATTTTTACAATCTTCATCAAGTTCATCTATTATCTTTTTGATTTCATCTTTATCAGGAGTTCTTACTCCAGAAGCTAACTTATGTCCTCCACCACCATGTCTAGCAGCAGTTTCATTAATAACTGGTCCCTTACTTCTGATATTTATTTTATAAATACCATTTCTTTCATCATAAGTAATAAATGTCCAAACATATACATCTCTAATATTACTAAAATCATTAATCATATTAGAAGGTGTTGATGGATCAACATTATATTTTTTCAATACTTCTTGAGGAATATTAATATAAGCTAAACCATTATCTGTTACTTCTAGATTCTCACTTAAATAACCATGGAATCTTATTTCATCTAATGGTCTTTCATATAAGTAAGCATATAAACTAGTAAAATCTATTCCTGTTTTTTCAATCAATTTTGCTACTAGTGCAAAAGTTTTTGCACTTGTATAACTTAATAAAAATCTATCACTATCAGATACAACACCTAGATATAAGTTTTCAGCAACTTTTCTATCATATTTTAATGGTGTTGCAAATAATAATTCTATTATCATTTGACAAGCAGATGAAGCACTTTCATCAACCCAGTCAGCATCCCCAAAATCTTCTTCTGAAGGATGATGATCTATTTTTAATAATTCACTAAATGCATTTTTATCTACGCCATCAATTCTTATACTATTTGGAACATCTGTACATATTAATAATGCATCTTCTTCAAACGAACTTTCATCAATCTTGTCTAACTTACCAAAATATTTAAACTTGGCAACACTAGTACCAACAGCATAAACATTTTTATTAGGGAATGTTAATTTAATAGCATCCCTTAATGCAATTTGACTTGCTATAGCATCTGGATCTGGACTTATATGTCTAGCTATAACAATTGTATTATATTGCTTAATTTTTTTATAAATTCTACGCATGACCAAATTCATCATAGCAAGCACCCTTTCTTATTCTTTTTATTTATTATTTTCCATTAACGATATTATATGTATCTCTAATAATCATTATTTCTTCATTAGTTGGAATTACATAAACTGGAATTGAAGATTTCTTAGTAGTAATTAAACCTTCATGTACTTCTTTAAATCCAGCAATTGTATCATTAACTTTTTTATCTACTTCAATACCTAATGGTTTTAACTTAGTTAAAATAGCTTCTCTAGTTTCTGCTCCGTTTTCTAATACACCAGCAGTCATAACCATTGCATCTACTTTTCCATCTAATTCAATATAGTATTCTGCAATATATCTATCAATGATATCAACATACATATCTAAAGCTAATTTAGCTCTTTCATCACCATTAGCAATTGCTTTTTCAACATCTCTATTATCATTGAATCCACAAATACCTAGTAAACCACTCTTCTTATTTAAATCATTTGTAATTTCAGAAATATCTTTTCCTGATTCTTTACAAACATATTCTAGAATAGATGGATCGATTGAACCACAACGAGTTCCCATCATTAAACCATCTAATGGAGTAAGTCCCATTGTTGTATCAAAACATTTACCGTCCTTTATACAACTTATTGAAGCACCACTACCAACATGGCAGATAATTAAATTAACATTATCTTTACCTAACATCTTCTTCATAGTTTCAGTAATATACTTATGACTAGTTCCATGGAAACCATATTTTCTTACACCATATTTTTCATACCATTCATAAGGTACTGGATACATGTAATTTACTTTTGGCATAGTTTGATGGAATGCAGTATCAAATACTGCAACATTAGGAACCCCTGGTAAAGCTTTTCTCATAGCTTCAATACCAGCTAAGTTACCTGGATGATGTAATGGTCCTAACTTAGTTAAATCTTTGATATCTTGTACTACTTGATCATCAATTAATACTGAATCAGAATACTTTTCACCACCATGTAAAACTCTATGTCCTACACCTTTAATTTCATCTAAACTTTTAACAGCTTTATGTTTTAAGATTTCATCTAACATAACATCAACTGCTTCAGTATGATTCTTTAAAAACTTTTCTCCTCTAATTTTTTCCCCATTGATTTTAGTATTCCAGAAAGAATCCTCAAAACCAATTTTTTCAATATAACCACTGATTAATACTTTTTCTTCAGGCATTTCAAATAATTGAAATTT
>CAMJMP010000004.1 GCA_946407055.1 uncultured Mycoplasmatota bacterium
TTATTTTCTTTTGCTTCAAATATGATTAGTTTATCAGCCAAATCCGTTTTATCTACTATTTCTTTTGGTATAGATATAACATAGCAATTTAATTTTCTTTCGCCTTTTGCTGTTGTATACATATTTTTTGCCAATTTAGTCATTATCTTCACCTTTTAATATTCCAGTTATTCTTTCTATAATATAATCAACATCAATTCTATTTTCTAAATCATTTTTAAAGTTAATACTTTGGTTATATTCTAATTCATTTAGTAATTCTATTAATTTATCTTTCATCTTTATCATCTACTTTTTTACTGCTTAAAAAAGTTACCTTTTCTGCAACAATTATTATCTTATCATCTTTTGTTTCAATTCTTCCTTTAACTCCAATCACATCTCCTTTGTGGCAATATTCTTTTGTATTTTCTCCAATTCCTTTCCATAAAGTTATTGGTACCATATCAGTTTCATATATTCCTTCTGCATTTTTAAATGTTCTTGAAACAGCTAATGTAATACTATAATAATTTTCTCCTTCATTTTCTTTTACTTCTGTTGCTAATCTTCCTACTAATACTATTTGATTCATCATTTTTAATTTTCCTTATCTATAAATAAATTGTGTATGTTCTTTTAAGTGGAACATACAAGCACTTTTTAATTATCTATACATTTCGCAAAACTTATTTAAGTTATTTGCCTCGTTGGGTTTTAAATTATTTTCTTTACACCAACTTAGATAAATTTCAAAATACTTATCTTTCATTTTCTTCTCCTTTCTTAATTATATTATAACATTATTATATAATAATGTAAAGGATAAATCAACAAAAAAAGAACTAATTTTCATAGTTCTTTATTCAGGAGTGTGAAAAAGTTGTTGGTGTATAACTAATTCACTTGTTTTTATATGGGATTTTTTGCTAATCCTTATTTAATATAACACATTATTTAATTAATTGCAACTCGTTTATAACCTGCAACGGTTAAGTTCTCCTTATACGTCTTAATTCCTGCATTTTTACTAAAATCGTTGTACTTTCTTGTTAATATAGTTATTTTTTCTTGTGCTTTTGCTATTTCTTCTTTATCTCCACTGGCTCTAGCTATAATTTGTCTATCTTTTTGCTTTCTTATTTCCGTTTCTAGCTTTCTTTGGACTTGTGTAGCCTCATATTTAGTGTATTTCTTGCCTTCGTATTCAACTTTTTCTAGGCTTTCTTGTCGCATTTCATTTAGTTGTTTTGAGTTATATTCTGGTCTGTTTACACCTAGCACAATACTAAATATAAAGTGTCTACAATTATATTCTCCGATAGGTCTATCTAAATCACCATTTAATTGTTCAAATTCCTTTTTAGAGTATTGTCTACCTTGTATAGGCAAATGATCTTCAGCACAAGGACTATGAGCAGATATTTCTACTCCATCAGCTCCAAATTGTTTACCCACTTGTTCTTGTATGCCAATATTAACTTTTCTTATTCCAGTTAATACATTTTGCTTTACCGAGCTATCAATTCTTCTAGCATAACCAGTTCCATAAGCAACCTTTTCTTCATTTACTTTAATTCCACTATCTGCTAATTGTTTTATAGTGTTTCTCATAGCGCTTTGATAATCTGTTACGCCTGTTGTTACATTAAATACAGCTTCATCTATTAAATCGTTATATACTTGCTTAATTGGTCTAAAAACACTATTTCCTTTGTTATTTTTTAATACAAAGCCTATATTTCTTGCTCTAGATAGATTTCTAAACAATTTATTCGTTTCTTTTTCTACACTTTTAACAAATCTTTTTAGTTGTACATTATCAGCATACTTAACAAATTCTTTGTTTTGGGCTTTATAATATACTTCTGCAAAGTCTGTGTTTTCTTTAGCTACTATTTCAAGTGTTTTTTCTAAATCTTTAACTGATTTACCACTTATTTTTGATAATTCTTCTAATAATTCATTAATATCATTACCATATTTTAATTCTTGGGCTATTATGTGAGATTGACTAGGAGAAACACCGTCAAATTTCTTTATTGCCTCTCCTAGTTTCTTTAGCACTTTTGTATTATATTTATTGTATCTATTATAAAATCTTTCTAATATTAAATTTAATTTTTTATCATCAGGCATAGGCTACCACCTATTCTTCTATTTTTAATTCTTTATATACTTTAAATATTTTAGGCATTTGTATTGCAAACCAATCAACCATTTCTTCATTTTCTACCCAGCTTTGAGTAGCACTAGAACATTCTTTCATACCACTTTCATACAAAAATGCGTGTATTATTTCGTGTCTTATCACTTTGTTTTTAAACTTAATAAGATTTCTACAAGTTTCATTTGTTTCTTTATCACAATCATCTGCTATTAATATTTCTTTTGTATATGTATCAGTAAGTCCCCAATTACTTTTTAATCTAGGTTCTTCTTCTACGCTTTTTACCATTATTTTGTACTCAGTTCCTAATATATTTGCTTTCATAATATTACCTATTCTTCGTTAGTTCCTAACACATCGTCTAAAGTAGGATCATTTTTCTTAATTTCAGCTATCTTTTGCGTTGCTATTTCTTCAGTTTCTCCATATACTTTAACACGATATTCTACTTTACTTGTTAATCCTTTAGCAACTTCTCTTTCTAGTCTTTGTTGAATGGCTGTTTGATTTTCAAATCTTGAATAATCCATTGTTATTTCTATTTCATCTTCTTTTATGTTTATTCCCTCTAAATAACATATAGCTTTAACTAAATCAATAACAACATCTCTTACTACTGTTTCATATACTTGTTTTGTTCTAAATGCTTCATCATCTTCACTTAATATTTCAGTAGCAGTAGCATTTCCTTTACCATCTACCTTGTAATAATCACTACCTAACCCAATAGCACTAGAATACCAGCTTAATTCAGCATTAATACTATCTATATGTTCTTGATATCTTAAATCAAAGCTAATATCTTTAACTGGTTGGTCTTTCATACCATTCATAGCTACATAGGTTCTATCATTTCTATCGAAGAATAATTGCTGTGATATAACACCATCTTCGTCTACCTGTGGTGCTCCTTTTAAAGCTGTCTTATCTACTAATATTCTTCTTTTGCCATCAATAAACTCCATATCAAAGCTATCGTATTTATTATCTATTGCTTTTAGCTTATCTATTGAATTAGCATATATACTTATTCCCATTGGAGATGTTAAATCAACATTATTAGCAAGTGGTGGCTTAATTATTTGGAAGTGTGGTGTATCAGTTTCATATTCTACCAATTGCTCTACATTAGGATAAATTAATTCAAAATCTACTTCTTCTCCTAAAGCATCATCTTTTTTGCTTTTATATACTTCGTTGTATTTACGATATATTGAAGTTAATTTTCCACTTTCGTTTAATGATGGTTTTATTTCGTGATAGGTAATATGTGTATAATATACTTTTTTCTTATTATCTAAATCTTGCCATCTATCAAAAGTAATAAATCCAGTTATATTAAAGTTATCAAAAGCATAAGGTATAATCAAACTTGCGTCATTAATATATTCTATTCTTGTTCTTCCTAATTCATCTTTGTATTCAGTCATAGCAGTTGTTCCTAAAGCAAAAGCCATTTCTAGCATTTGTGGAAACATTATTGTAAAGTTGTTTTGCTTACTATCTAATACGCTCCATAGCTTTTTAGTCTTTTTATCGCTTCCTAACTTAATATCACATTTATTACTCCAGTTTAGCTTCATCATATCTTCGGCGCTCTTTTTAGCCATAGACATTGTTTTCTTTTCGTATTGTGCTGTTGTTCCATCAGCTAACTTAACATCATAAAAGTGAAAGTCCTCTACATTTCCTTCAAACCAGCTTTTCCATACATCTATCAAACTATAATATTCAATATCTATTAGGTTTACTCCTTTTTTGCCTAATATATTTTTTAGATCTTCATAAAACTTCATATATTCCTCCTTTAAAATTCTAATCCTAGCTTTTGCAAGTTATCCTTAACCCAATATTGAAAATCATCACAACTATGTTCTGCATAATAATAAGAATAATCATTTGTGTAAGTGTTGTAGTATGTTTCTCCTGTTAGTTCTTTTTCTTCTTTATCAGGTTCAGGTTTACCTTTTTCAACGCTGTCTTTTTTCCACATATAATTCTTTAGTTCTTTTATATGTATCCAATTATTTGGCGTATCTAGTATAACATACTTCCCAGTATCTAACAAATCTTGGGAATATTCTATTAATTCTTCCTTATTTTTTCCTTTATTAACTGGGTGTAAGTCTATACCAAACATAGCAAAATATTGGTTTCTTAAAGCACCTTCAGCACTATCTATTGTTTCAGTATCTACCATTGTTTGATATTTCTTGCATATTTGTATTCTAAAATCAAATAAATCTTGTGCTAATTCACTTGGTGCTTTCTTTCTTGATTTTTCGTGTGGACTATAATAATAACTATCTAACCTATACCACCTTCCATCAGTAGCATAACCATAAGCACCACAACTTGTAGCACTTGTTTGGTGTCCACAGTCTATTGAAAAGTCTACATATAATATTCTTAACTTGTTCTTTTCTATATAATCGGGCTTTTCTATTATAAATAAATCAGGATTATATATTAACCCTTCTATTCCTATTACTTCGCCTAGATAAATCCATCTATAACGCTTTTCATCATATTTCTCTAGTCTTTCGGCTTCTTCTATAAACTTTTGTCCTAACCACTCTTTAGGTACTGTCCTATAATCAGTATGAGAATATAATACATCATCTCTACCTTTCATTTGTTCAACCCATAGATTTACCCAATTAAACCTGTTCTTTGGTGGGTTGTATGAATACATTGTTATAAACCAGTCATCATTACCTCTTGAAAATGTAGCAACTATCTGGTCTATTTGGTCAGGCTCATCAAATTCAGTTAATTCTTCAAACCACACCATTTTAATTGGTGCGTCCTCATCTATAAAGCCTTTAACCTTTTCATAGTCATCTCCACCAGCAAAGTATATGTCATTTTTTGTCTTAAATATATGTATTTGAAACGGACTTACTGTCGCTTTATAATCTACGCCTTCATTTAATCCTAGCCTTTTTAACGCCCTTTTCATTTCCTTAAACACACTATTTCTTATGGTGTTTTGATATCTCTTTATTACAATAGCATTGCAATTATTATATTCTAGGTTAAACTCACTTATCTTTAAAGCTAACATACTTGTCTTTGTACTAGCTCTACCACCTGCATATATTTGGTGTGGCTTCTTGCTGTTAAACTCTTTCCAAAAATGTGAAGCTATTATATCTCTTAAGTCAACTGTTTGGTTCATTGTTATCTTCCTTTGGCAAAGAATTTACTATTGTTATCTTTGTGGTTTTTTCTTCTTGATTATTTTTGCTTAATTCCAACACCTTTAATTCTTTATCTAATATTATTCCATAAGCAGTAGCCAAATCTTTAATATTAGTAAACATATTAACATCTTCTGCTTTTTCTTCTATTGCTTTTAATATTTTATCTAGTATTCTCTTTTTGGCTTCGTGTTGAGTTTGCATATATTCTAATGTTGACTTTGTGTTTTCTTCCTTTTTTTGTTCAAGACAGTTTCTCACAACATCTTCATTTTTCTTAACAAGCCTTCTAACATAGTCATCACTAACGCCATTCATTCTACCAGCTTCACTAAAGTTATGAGTTTCAATATAATCGGCTAGTATTTTGTTGTTTTCATCATCGCTTAAATATAATGGCTTTGCCAATTATACCACCTCTCTTTATATATTCGTTAAGTATACCAGTAAATCCTTCTTACTTCTAAACTCTTTTTTGTCTTTGTCTATCTTAACATTGTAATTCTTGTATGTTTTTGTGCCTTTATAAGTTCTCATTTCCATATAAAATATATTATGTTTTTTTGATAAAGAGATTAATAACATATCTATCATTTTATCTATGTTCATATTAACCTCCTTTATTTATTATACCATATTACCTTTTTCTTATCAATTTATCCCCAAATGTTTCAAGCTCTTGCTTTATTTGTACTGGATTTCCTTTATTGTCCATATCTATATCTACCCACCACACCGATTTGTCATTATTAAAGCCTTGGCTTCTTTCGTATGGTGTTAAATCTTGTAAGCAACTTGTTTGAAAGCAATGTGTTTTTCCTTGCTTCATATAAAACGCTTGGTGTATATGTCCTGTTTGTAATATATGTGGTAATTCTTCTGCTGGTATACTATCTAAATACTTTTGTAAACGATAGCTTTTGGCATAAGCACTTCCTCCAGAACCATGCCTCATTCTTACCTTTAGCTTGCCTATCTTTAAATCTTCACAATCGCTTCCTAAATAATGTATATCTTCTCTTTTACTAGCTATATCTTTGCATATATCAGCACCACATCTTTGTATCCACCACAAATCGTGATTACCACTTATTAAATATGTTGGAACACTACTTTCTGGGTATTTTTCAACAACATAATCTCTTTGTCCTGTATATGAGTTTTCCTTTAATTCGTATTGTTGTTGTGGTCTTGAGCTAACACCTTCTGTTAAATCTCCACTATGTAATACATAATCAGTATGTGTATCTTCTGCTTTAGCATATAAGTATCTTAATATGTCAAGCCTATCGTATTTACTTGCTAAATGAGTATCACTTAATAGCAATAATCTTAAATGCTCCATATTATTAGGTATTTGATACACATCATTTTCTTTTATTGGCTTTATTTTGACTATCTGGTCGCCTATAACATCAAATAAATACCCTTTCTGCTTTAGCATTTGTACTAAACCAAACACTTCATATAACTCTATTCCTAAATCTTTAGCTACATTTTCAATGTATGGTTTTTTCTTTTTTGTTAAATATACTTGCAACTTCTCTAATAATTCTTCCACAGCTTACCTACCTTTCAGTGGTATTTTAGCACGATAATTATAAAACTCCAAACACCCTATCTTGCTTTGTAAAATTGTTTTCCTTTTAATAATTCACTGCCTTCATCAAATCCGTTTAGATAATCCCAAATCTTGTTCTTATAGGTTAAATCCATATGAATATTGCTATACACATACCATTTATAAAATTGCTTAGCATTCTTATCTAATTCGTTATACATTTTTTTTAAAACTTTCCTATTATCACAGAAGTCATAGTAAGTAAAAAACCACATATTCTCCTTTATAAAAGGACAAATACTATAGTCAACGCTTTCTATCATCTTCTTCCTCCTTTTCTTCTATTGCATCCCATATTTCTCCTTTGTAAAAAGCTAAAAAGCATAAAAAAAGGCATAGTGTCCCAACTACGCCTAAAATAAGTAACATAACTATCAAATCAAGTATTCTCATAATCATACCCTCTTTTAGTTTAATATAACATATTTCTTACTTTTATGCAAATAAAAAGAAGATTAGGAGGTAAACAAGATTCCTATCTTCTAAAAATAAAAGGGGTGTTAGCAGCATATTGCTAACATATTGATTATATCATTAATCTTTTACTTTGGCAAACCTACTTATTCTATACCATTTATCATCTTTTCGTATCTTATTACAATACTTTAGATTATGGTTTATGTATTCAGGTTCTTTGTTAAAATATTCAGCACATTCCATAGTTGTTTTAAATTTTCTTAATAAATTATCTTCTAAATCATATAAATATACTGGTTTTGTGGTTGTTTTTCTCATTACCACTCCTCTATTTCTATTTTGTGTATATATGCCATCATTTTCTTTTTTAGCTTATATACATCCGTTTTAACGCCTTTTACATCTATCACGTGTAATTTATCATCTTCAACAGAAACGTACGTGAAATCAGCTCTATACGTTGTTTTTCGATATGTTTTGTCATTTAGTTCAAACTTTGGCATTAATTCATACTCTACTTGTAATTTTAAGTCTTTTATTAAGCCAAATCTTTCCATTGTTTTTAATCTAGCATAGACTTGGCTTTCTTTGCGTGAATCAAAGGTTATGTCATCATAAGTTGTTTTTATGTTATGGTATTTGTTTTCTTTTGATTTACCTACTAGCTTTTCATATAATTCTGGACTAACTTTCATAAGTAACTACGACCATACCTTTGTCTAAAGTCATCTTCTGTTTTGCCATAATGCTCTATCCAAGTCCATTCTGCTATTTGTTTTAGTTTTGTATCAAGATCGTGATTAAAGTGTACTCCTTCGTTACTTTGATTATGATGCCTACCACATAGATAGAATGTTAAACCATCTTCAATAGATTTCTTTCTATTACGCCCAAAACACGCTTCGTGAATGTGAATATTTTGCGTAGTACCACATACTGCACATTTCTTTTCTTGCTGTATTATACTATATCTTTTCATTCTTTATTACCCCACTCACGATTAAGTTGTGCTTCCAATAATCTTAATTTTAATTTAGTTACATTTATATGTTCTTGATTAGTATTATACATTGTTTGTGCTATATCTCTTCTTAATCTTTTTTCAGCTACTTCAGGAACTCCATAGATTATTTGATTAATTAATGTTACTGGCATATTTTCTTCTGCTCTTAATTTTAATGCTTCTTGCCTTAAACATATCTTATAATCACTTTCAGCTTGTGCAAGTTCATTTCCGTTTTTTCTTAACACTTTTATTGAAGCTGATAATTCATTCATAAGTTGTTGTATATCATTAACTAGATCCATATATTACTCCTTTGGCATTTCATATACATAAGTTTGTAAAGCAAATACATCATATTCAGTTGTGTATCCAACTAATTCAGTTTTCATATTATGATTTTGATAATCTTCTTTGCTTTCTACTAATGGATTATATGCCATTATTTTAGGCATTAATATACTTTGTATTTCATCTAATACTTCTAATGCTCTTTCTTTTGTTGAATAACTGCCAATTCTGCCTTTATCAGTTTCTATATGAATTAATTGTATATCTTCACCACACAAATAATCATAAATTAATTCTATTTTTTGGGGTTTAATTAAACTATCTTTATCTTGACTTCTTATCCATAATTCCATATTATCCCTCTATCCAATATTTTTTATATTCTACCTTTTCTCCATATCTATTAGTTGTTTTAACCCAAGTATCTTTTACATCATAATCTTGCCTTAATTGCCTTATGTATTCACTTAATCTAGTACAGCCTAATTCAGTAAATGCTTGAAATGTTGTTATACTACCAAAATCCCTTATATACTTTAACACTCTTTCTCTCATATTATCTCCTTAAAACGGTAAAGAATCATCATCTAGTTCTATTTCTTGTGCAAATTCGGCAAATGGATCTGGTTCTTGTTTCTTTATTTCTTTATGCTCTTTATCTATTTTATCCCCTACTAATTCAAATTCGTTTATAAAAATGTATGGGTATGTTTTCTTATCCTTTTGGTTAAATGTTAGCCATGCTTGTTTTATGTATATTGGTGTCTTATTTTCTATCTCTACATCTTTTTTAAATCTACAAGGCATATAGCCATTTTCATAAGTTCCATCTTGTTTTTTCTTTGATAGTCCTATGCTATAATTAGCACCATATTGTCCATCATATCTAAATACCATTACTTGGTTATCTGTTTGTATGTTCATTTTTTTCATCTCCTTTTTTTTCTTCGGTATCAAACAGTGTTAAAAAAAGTAAAGAAAACAACACTATCCACCATCTGTCAAAGCAAACAGCTAATATTGTAAAGCATATTATAGCTATTATATTTTTAATAACTAACCATTTATATAGTTTCATTATTTAACCTTCTTTCTCATTATCTCAATAGCTGTTTCAAGCTGTTCTTTTGTTAATTCTTTACTACTACTTACATTAAAATGCTCATATATATCATCTCTGTTTGTTTCTGTTGTTATTACTAATTCTTCAAACTTTGATAATAAATCAATTTCTTCTTCAGTTGGTGGTACTAATCCTGTTGCTAATTCTATTATTTTTAACATTCTATCATTTTTGGTGTTCCCCATTAACCACTCTAAATACTCAGTTGGTAGTTCAGTTAATTTTTTCCCTTTATGTTTTCCAAAATCCATAACATAGTTGTCAGCTTCTTCTTGCGTTACTATTTGATTATTTATTGCATTTTGTACTTCTTCGGCACTTGCTACTGATACGTCTATTCCAAAACCAGCCATTCCTAAAGCCCTACCAACTGCACTTGTTTCGCAATTCTCTATGTAACTTGTTTTATTAATAAATGAGCTATCTTCTTTTTCATAAGCCGTTCCCGTTCCTAATAATGTACCATCATTTGCTAATACACTAGCTCTAAATATACATACACCATTTTCATTACTAATCAAATGTGTTTGAATAGTCCCTTGTGGATATACCATTCTAAATGCTTTTATTCTTTGATTAACTTCGGCATATTCTTTTCCTTTAATATCTGTTGTTTTAATTTGTTCATTAGCTATTGCTAAATCTAAATATTTCATTTTCTACCTCCTAATTTCCTTTTAAAAATTCTCTTGCTTCTTCTTCACTTGGTGGATTAAATATAAACCCTATTCTCTTTCTTTCGTTTTCATCTTCTGTGTGTTCCATTATGTATTTAAGAAGCTTATTATATCTTTCTTCAAATTCTTCATCACTTAAACTCCATAAGAATTTTTTATCAATGTCTTTTTTAAACCATTTCTTACTTTGCTTAATAACATATCTAATACTAGAACATCTGTCAAAATGTTTATCAAGTTCTGCGTGGTCGTTAAATGGTCTATTGCAAACGCTACAGTAAATTTTAACTCCATCTTGAACATCTACTTTTTCTTTAACCTTTGGTAAGCCTTTAATTAACATATAAGCTGTTGGTAATTGTTTCTGGTATCTATCTTCAGCCATAAACTTTTCTACTTCTCTTTTTACATCATTAAAGTCATATTCGCACATTATGTTATACCACGCACTAATAATATCTTCTCTTACTTCAAAGTCTTTATAAAAAGTGTGTATAAAATTTAATAATTCAATAGTTTCTTTTTTATTCATTGTCTGCCTCCTTCATTAATCTAGCTATCATTTCTTCATAACTTTCTTTATGCTTTTGGTTTAGGTAACTCTCAAACTTAGTACCAAATAATGTTTCTGGTCTTAGGTATTGCTCCATTTTTGTGTTTAACCACTCACTTGTTTTTATATCAACCACCTTTTTTAAATCGTCTAAAGTAAACCCTTCATTAAGTCGAGCCTTTATTAAGCTTTTAGTTTTGTTTGTTGTGCTTTTGTATTTTGTTTTACACTTTTCATTCAGATATTGAATTATTTGCTCGACAATATATTTATCATTTACATTATCATTATCATTTTCATTTACATTATCATTTTCATTTTCATTTACATTAGGTTGTTTTTCGGTTGTTTTTTGATTAATTTTCGGTTGTTTTTTGGTTGCGTTCTGGTTACCTTTTGGTGCTCCGCCCTTTTTACCATTTTCATACCGTTTGTTATTTGCTTTTAATTGTGGTATAATTAGTGTAAATATACTTTCACATATTCCATCTAATTCAATTTCCTTTCCATTAAATTGATATTCGAATATTGCGTTGTATATTTGAACTTGGTCTTGAGGGTCAAGTTTTTTTATACTGTCATAAAAGCTCTTATAAAATATACAACTTTCTCTCATTAGCTTTCTCCTCTTACAAAATAATCTTCAATTTCTGCTTCACTATTTAAAAACTTAGTTATACAATAAGCAACTAATTTAGAACATTCTTGTTTTCCATTAATTACTCGTCTTAAAGTATCAGGATTTAGTCCGACAACTTTTGCCATTTGAGTTTTGTTATACATTTTGGCAACTTCTTTGTCTTTAAATACCCACATTTTTTATCCTCCCTTCTATCTATATCTAGATTATACATCTATTCTTTAATATAGTCAATACTTTTCTTACTTATTTACATCTTCTATTAATAACATTCTAATATAACCACTCAATGTTAGTCCTTTTGACTTAGCTTTAGTTTTGAGTTTGTCTTTTAAATCAGGATCTATCTCTAAATTAATTAATACTTTTCCCATGTTTATTCACCCACTCTCTACAATCTTTCTTTAATCTTGCTCTATATACTTCCCATAATAAACTGCCTCTTTTTTCAAATACTATCCAACATTTAAGTTCAGGATATTTTTCTATTTTATACATTATTCTTTACCTTCCTTTAGCTTATTAACTTCATCTATTAGTTCATTAAGCACTATTTGCGTTTTTCTTATTTCAAGTGCTAGTTCTTTTTCTTTATGTGTTACTTCGTGAATACATTTATCATAGGCAATAACATCTAATTTTTCTATTTTCTTATCTTCTTCTATTATTTCTAAATTCAAGTTTTCTTCATCTACTATGTATCTAGCAAAAAAATCGTTAATAGTACAATAATCATCTCTTGAAAATTGATATCTATTATTTCTATCTATTTCTCCATTTGCTATCTTATTTAGTAAATCTATTATCTTCATATTATCTACCTCCCTTTACATAAACATAAGCGCTTATTAGTTCAATGCTTTTAATATCACTATCATCATAAGCATTAAATCTTTCTTTATATATTCGTTCTGCTTCACAATAATCATCGCATACAATATAATATGATTTATTAACTAAATATAATTTCATTCTTTATCTTCTCCTACCTTTTCTACTAAATCTGCTTTTATTAGGTCATTTACTCTTTTGCTTTCTCCTAAATCAACTATTGTTAAAAAACTGTCTATATCAATATCTCTTATTTCTCTTGTTGTTTTATTTATAATAGTAGAAGTATCAGTTTTATATAATCTTGAATAGCAATCGTTGTATTCTTGAAACCCAAACTTTTCTAATTCTTTTAAATCTATTCCGTCTTTAATCTTTAACATATTCTATTTACTCCCCTTATCTATTATTTTTCTTATATCTGCCGATGTTAATGGTTTAACTTCCTTATAATAATTTTTGATATGTAATTTTTGTAATATTTTTTGCCACCATTTTAAATGAATAGTACACATATATAATTTAAAATCTTCTCTATTTAATCCCGTGTTCATATTCTATTTACACCTGACTTTCTAAATTTTTTTTCTATATTGCTTTTGTATTTGTTATTTTTTCAACATCGATTGGTTCATTTCGCCACATTTCTTCCATAGTACCTATAGCAACTACCAGCATTGCTCTTAATTCGTCATATTCTTCTTGTGTTAAATCTAAAATCTTTGCTGGTACTTCAAAATCAAATTCACCTTTTTCTCTAATTAGTTTTAAATATTCCGTTTTCATAATCAATTCACTTCACTTTCTTTTGTATCTTCTCCTAATAACAATTCCATAGCACCATTTATAATTGCTTTTGTTTCATCATTTCTTGCTTGTTTCAACATTTCTTTTAACCACCAATTTGCTTTATCTATTCTTGATTGTAATTGTTCTATTTGCTTTTCTTGATTACCACTTAATTCTTTATAATATTTGTTTTCGTTTTCTAATAATTCTTTCATTTATTTAACCTCTCTTTCATTTCATACTTAAACTTTAATTGTGGTGTTCTATATACCCAATTATGACACCATCTGCATATTATCCTATCTGTCTGAACTTGGAATACAGAAGAACACCCGCATTTGCATTTGACAGTATTTTTTGTTATTTCACTTGCTCTCCTTTTTTCTCTTTCTGTTATTTTATACATATTTCACTCCTATAATAAATTATCGTGCCATTCATCGTATGGATCAGGATAATGTTCTTCTTGGGCTTCTTCAAGTTCATCTATTCTTTGCTCTAACATATAAATAAGTTCATCGACCGATATTATATCTTTCTTAAAATGCCATTGTTCTAATACTTTTCTTGAAGTTAGCTCTAAATCTTCTACCATAACATATACTTTGTCCATCTTGTTTACCTCCTTTACGATTTAATTATATAATATCTTTTTTAAAAAGTAAAGTGTTTTTATATACTTTTTATATCTTTTGTTATTATCTTGCTTTTGCTTGTTTTTACGCTTTCTAACAAACTTTTATTAATTCTAGTATATTTATATTAATTTGCGTGAAACTCTTTGAAAATCAATTAAAAGCAATAAAAAAAGAACCATTTAAGGTTCTTTAATTATAAATCATACAATATTTGAGTATTTGTTCCGCCAAATCCATTACGAACAAAGTTATAGCTTTTGAAAGTTGTATTATCAAGAACTGCTGGTAGATGGACTGTGCAACCAGATAAAGTCTGTAACATATTAACCATAGTATTGCTCTCAGTAAAACTATCCATTGTTAATGCAGGGAAATACAAATGTTTTAAATTGGTGCATCCTCTGAATGTTTGATATAGTGCATTTTGCCTCATTTCATTTAATGAATCAAAACTTACTGATTCCAAACTTGTGCATCCAGCAAACGTTGAAGTTAATCCATTTTTCCCTATCTTTTCTAAAGAATGAATATCCACGGTTTCAAGAGAAGTACAATTTTGAAAAGTTTGAAGTAATGAGCTATATCCAATTTCTTTAAGCCTTCCTAAATTAAGTGTTTCGAGTGCAGAGCAGTTGGCAAAGCAATAAGCCATTTCTGTTTTTGCACTATTATCTCCATAAGTTCCAACATAAACTAGCCAAGGAAGATTAACTTCGGTTAGCTGAGAACACCCATGAAAGGCACGATACATTGTTGCTTGTCCTCTTACTATTGATAAGGCTCTTAGAATAAGCGTTTTTAATCCAATACATCCTTCAAAAGCGTAGTTCATAGCTTCTGCAGAATCAATCATTGCAAGTCCACTTAAATTTACTTTGTTAAGTCCTGTGCATTGCCAAAACCCATAGGACATAGCATTTTCTTCTGTTATTTGTAAAAGAGAACTAAAATCTATTTCTGTTAAATTTGTAGCTTTATAAAAACCATATCTTAATGAATTTTCTCCTAATTTAGTAGCATCTTCTGTTAAAGAAAACTTAAATGGTGATTGAGGTATTTGAAATGTTCCATCTGGAGCAATTTCTCTTAAAACTCCAACACTAATAGGTATTGTTTTTATGTCAGCAGCAAGTTGAGAAGTGCCACCGTTTTCGGCAACACTTCCTCCCATTTCTGTTACTGCGTTTCTTGCTCTATTTACATCTTGCTTAATTAGTTGTAATTTCGATGCTAGGCTCATCTTCAACACCCCTTATTTCATCTAATATTTCTTCAATATTTCCTACATAATCATATACAGCCTTTGCACTAGGATATTGATTGTTAGTGCTATTTTCTGATATTGTATTAGTTTTATTTTGTTTTAATTCAGCTTCTACAAATACATCATTTTCATCTTTAAACTTTAATTTAGCCATATATTACCTCCTATTATTCTTCTGGAGCACTAGCTATTCCAAAGTCTACACCTAAGTTGCAAGGGTCTGAATTTCCAGGGGTTTTACCTCTACCAACTTGATTTTTAAATCCGTTTCCATCTGTTTCACTGTAATAGAATGTTGCTGTGTCCGTTGTTTCCATTACATATGGTCCGTAACCAACAGGGCACTGCAAACTGATTGGATATTCTGTTACTACTCCAACATCATTTGCGTTTACTGTGATTGTAGTTGCATTAGTTTTAGAACTTGTTGCCGACCAGTTTGCTATATTAATTAGACCAACAGTTAAGGTTCCTGCTTTATATGGTTTAAATCTTACAGAAGTTATTGTTTTTCCTTCAAAATAAGTTTTGTCTGAATAGTTTATAAATGAAGCATATGATGGTTTTGCTTCTGCATTAAGTGGCAAATTTATATTATCGGTATGATAATAAGCTGATGGTGCTTGATTTACAGTTATTGCTTGAGTTGTTGATTGTGTTACACCACCCCAAGTATAACTTATAGTAATTGCTGAATCACTAGTAGTTAAAGCAGAAGTTGGACTATATGTATATCCAGAAGCCACAGCAGTTGTATTGTCTGAGAATGTAGCAGTTACAACCATTCCTGTTGGGTCAAAATATTCTCCAGCAAAATATGTTGTTTTAGTTGGAGCTGTTGTTACTGCTATTGCTGTAAGTGTTTTTGCTGTTCCCATTAAATATCCAAGACTTACGCAAATAGTTTGATTTTTTACATTTCCACCAGTAGAATTTGAACAGAAAGTTATATAATTATTTGTTGTTTCTCCACCAGTTCCTGACCAACTCATAGCAACTCCATCAAATCCCAATGATGTAGGGCAATATATTGGTGTTGAAACTGACATCGCTACATTTGCATCTGTTCCATCTAACAAATAAGTTTGTGAACCTGTTGCTTTTGGTGTTATTGTAAATAGTAAAACTTTATTACTATTTGCTGTTGTTGCTGCACTTGCTAAAGCAGATGCAGTTGCTGTTTTATCAAAACTTTGGTCATAACTATAAACTTTAATAGTGCCTGTTGTCACTCTATGATTAAATGTGATAGATTTTAGTTGATTTCCTCTTGCTGCAACCATATCATCTGTATTTGTTTGCCAGAAAACCGTGTTAGACACTGCGTTTGATTTTGAAACTGTTCCAAATACTGCTGTAGCTTCTGTTGCAGTATTTACTGTAATAGATTGAGTAGCAGTTCTTGTTACTCCACCAACGGTATATGAAATTGTTATTGTAGTATCGTTAGCTGTTAATGCAGTATCAGGGGTATAGGTATAGTTTGTTACTGTAGATGTAGTATTATCAGACCATGAAGCTGTTACAATCATTCCTGCTGGGTCAAAAATTTCTCCAGTATAATAACTTGTTTTAGTAGGTTGTGTAGTAATTGCTATTGATGATAATGTTGCAACTGTTATGTTTTGAGTTGCTGTTTTAGTAGTTCCATTATATGTATAACTTATCGTTACTGATGTATCACTATCTGTTAATGAACCACTTGGGCTAACTGTATAATCACTATCATCTAAAACTTCACTTGTTTCATCATCATAATATGCTGTTACAATCATTCCTGTTTTACTAAATGTATCTCCATAATGATATGCTGTTGTACTAGGTGGTGTTGTTATAGCAATGCTTTCTAATTCTATTTCGTGAATTGTAAATGTACAACTATCAGTAAAGCTTCCATCTTGTGTCGTTACTGTTACTACTGATGTTCCATTGCTTACTCCTGTTACTTGACAAGTTAATCCATTAGGTACTATTGTTACGTTGTTATTATTTACTGACCAAGTTACATTTTTATTTGTTGCATTTGCTGGAATTATTGTAGCAGTTAATGTTTCTACATCATTCGGCATTATTGATTTAGTTTGTGCATTTAAACTTACACCTGTTACTGGAGTAATTATTGCTTCTCCTTCATTAATTACTATATCTCCTGTTACGTTTGCTATTGTTATAACTCCAGTAGAATTATTATAAGCAGTTGATGTAATATCTGTTCCACCCATTGAAACTCTACATACGGTTAAATCTGAGCCTGTCATTGTAGCAGAATAACTTTCTCCATCTGATACACCTGTTATATATAATTTGTTATTAGTTAATGTAGTTAATGTGTTTGTAACTGTATGAACTACATTTTCATTGAAATCTTGTTGCAATATCTTATATGTTTCAGCTTCTACGTAATCAGCAATCATTGTATGTCCTAAATCATTTGGATGGATATTGCTATCTCCCAATGTTTGAATTCCTTTAGCATTTCTACTTGGAGCACTATTAGCCCATGTAATACCACAAGCTCTTAAATCTATATAATTTACTCCAAAGTAATCACATATTAATTTTATTTGTTCTACCCATGAATCTAATGTTGCTCTATTATAATATGAATTGCAATATGCTGGTAATAAAGCAATTATTTTAGCCTTTGGATAGTAATATTGCATACGTTGTATCATTGTTCTATAAGCATCTACAAAGTAAGCCCATTTAGTTGTTGATGTATCTACTGTTGAATAGTCTGTTGCACTATTAAATGTTCCTAAACTTTCTCCTGGGGTTCCAGGTTGTGCTATATCATTTGTTCCACCATATACATAAATAATATCAGGTGTTCCATTTGCAGATAATCTTTTTATTCTTGTATTTGATGCCATACAAGTATCTGGTCCAGTATCATTCCCTGGTGCGTGGCAAGTTGTTGTTGTAGCAGTATTTGTATCTTTGTTATTTCCAACAAATGAACCACTCCAGCTTTCGTTTATACCTAATTTAGCTTTAAATTTATTAAATATTAATTTATACCACCAAGTCATATTAACATTATTTACATAGCTTCCATAGTTAGGATAGAATATTGCGTGTCTTAAAGTTCCTGTTCCGTCATTTACACCATCACTATTAGGTATCCAACCTGCATAAGTTGATATGCTATCTCCCATTATTGAAATAACTTTACCTGATAAATCTGGTCGTGTACTATATTTTGTAGAACCTACTTTTAATCCGTCTAAATGTGATTCTGTTCCTTCAAGTGTTGGATTTGCTTCAACATTCGTACCACTTCCACCACCTGAATTTAATTTATCTTGTACTTCTTCTGATAAATCTTCCTCAGGTAT
>CAMJMP010000005.1 GCA_946407055.1 uncultured Mycoplasmatota bacterium
AATAAACTAAATCGTAATACTTTGGTTTTAATGAGATATATTCCCAGTCGATTATATATTGGTTATCTGAATTAATCAATATATTAGTGTTTATTAAATCACCGTGAGCAACTACTTTAGGGTATTCTTCTTTTATTATTTCTTTTTTAATATTAATAATATTATTGTATGTTTTGATATCTATATATTCTTTTGATTTTTCAAGATATTTATCTAGTTTTTCTTCTCTATTATAGTTATCCTCTAATTCTGTTTTTATTTTTAAATCTTTAATTTTTAAAATAGATTTTGCTATTCTTTTTCTTTCTTCTTCACTTAAATGAGTTCTAAAGTTGTTTCTATTTTTACCAATAGTTTTTCCTTTAATTCTTTCTAGTACTATTAAACATAGCTCTTTATTGTGAAAAGAATCTATTAATTTTGGTAGGTATTTGTTTTTAGGATTCTCTTTATATAGTGTTAATTCTTTTTCTAAGTTGCTAAAAAACAGTTCGTTATTGTTCCTTCCGATTTTAACAAAATAATTTTCGTTTAATTTTTTTGCACGTTGATGATCTTCTAATTCGATGAATAACGAATGTATTTCTTCTTCAGTAAAATATTTACTTAATTTTTTCTTTACTTTTTCTGACCCATTTATCATTAATACCACTACCTAATGTCATTATAACATAAAAAAACAAGGTTGCCCTTGTTTTATTTATTTTGAATAGTAATCTCTAGCAAATTTCATGGTTCTTTCTACTTTTCTTTCATGTTGAATGCGATCTGATTCCATGTCTTTCATAAGATCTCTAATCATTTGGTTTTCTTCTTCTTTAGTTGGTACTGGAGCTAGATTTAAGACATTTTCCCCATTAACATAGATGATTTGATGTTCATCTACATAGAATTCGTGTGATACTGAACCATCACTTATTGTTAGAACTCCATCTTTATAACTAGTTTGTACTTCACTAAGATTCATTACATGACCGCTTTGAATTCTTTCACCATTATCATCGTAGTAGAATCCGTCTAGCTTGTCTTGAATGCAACCTAGGAGAATTGATGATCTTGCACAAACACACATCCATGTTTTCTCAAATGCTTTCATATCTATTCCACATTGTTTTAAATTCTTTAGCGTATAGTTATCTCTATATTCTCTTTCGTATTCTGCTCTTTTTTTACTTCTGTATAATTCACAAGCTGCGGCATTGCCTTTGTACATTGGAGCGATACGTGGACGTGGTTTACTTTCAGATTCTATTAATTGTTTTAATTCACTTTCAATTATCTCATCGATGTCTTGTATCATTTGTTTTTCCCAATCAGCTAAATATCTATTTTCTTCTTGGTATTTTGCTAAACCTATTTTGAATGGTTTTGGTATTTCTAGTTCTTTAACTTTAGTATCAATAAATTCACCATATGTTTTAATGCTATAATCGGTTAATTCATTGATTTTTTCTCTATCTACATCTGAATATTTATCATATACGTTAACTACTTCTATTCCAGCTCTATTTGCTGCTAGAACACCTGTATAAGAATCCTCGAAGATTAAACAATCACTAGCTGGTACACCAAAATGTTCCATTATGACATTATATACTTCTGGATCTGGTTTTTTATTTTTTACTGTTTCTTTTGTGGTAATGAAATCAAAAACTTCTTCTATATTCATTTCTGATAACATTTTTTGATTTTCTTTGTAATAGATTTCTATTTGTTCTCTTGTACTAACTGTTGCTAAAGCTAATTTATAGCCTAAGTCTTTTAGTTTATATATAAGTCTTGAAACATCTTCTTTAAACCCAATTTCACTACCTAAAACTTTGTTTGATATCTCTTTTCTTATATTTGATAATTCTCTAGGATCTTTTACACTTAGACCATATTTATTTATTAAATATTCACAGTAGGCAGTATAGATATCACTGCTAGGATTATTATTAAGAAAATAATCTCTTTCTGCTTGAATTGTTTCTTGGTCTACATCTTTATTTCCATAGTCATGGATCATTTTTTGGTCTGTCATGTTCCAGATACCTATTGAATCTATTAATGTACCATCTAAGTCAAAAATTATTACCTTTTTATCCTTTAAATTTAAATCTTCTAATTTTTTCATCAAAACCATCCCTTAATAGCTATAATTCTAATTTATTTGCATCTTTTGTATTTATTTCTAGATTTGGATAGAATTCATCAAGATATCTAACCATTTCCGCTAATTCTTTTAATTTAGCTGTTTTTTCTTCTCCAGTATATCCTTGTTCAATTCTTTTCTTTCGTTTCTCCATACGGCGATTAAAGTATTCTCTGTATCTAAATGGCATTATCATAGTTGATTCTAATCCTTTGCATAAATATGGAATACCTTTTATATAAAACTCTCTCATTTCTGGTTCATCTTTAAATATATTATTTATTGTTTTAGTTAAAACTTTAATATAATTTTCCATAGATAATTCGATTTGTTCATCGTATGTTTCTATATTATCTATTTCTTTTGGTCGATCAGATTGAACGTGAGTTGCATTAGTATATAAAGCTGATAATGAAGCTACGATATTATAATAGTCTCTTGCTGATATATAATCTTTACTGTGTGAAATGAAAGTATATGATATATAGTCGGAATATCTTATATAATTTACACTAATACTTGAACTTTCTTTTGAAATATACTTGCTGCATTTAACGCCGGGTATTTCAGTTACTACACTATCTACTCCGATTTCTCTTCTAGTAATTATTGGGACATCTATATCGCGGTTTTCTTCAGCCCAATGATGATAACCGTTTTTGATTATATCAACTTTAACTAAAGTCTTTTTTCTAGGTTCATGTGTTCTTGTAAATTCGATTACTAGACCATTCTTTGACTTATAAATGTATTTTCTTTTCTCTTTTACTGAATTAATTTGTTCGTTTTTTTCAGAAAAACTAATAATATCCCCAGTATTGCTATCTATAAAACCATCTTCAGTTGGTTCAATGTCATATAATTTTAAGAATTCTAATTCGAAATCATTGCAACTAATTAAACTCATAATATCCCTCTTAGTAATTAATTATTCTAAATGGAAAATGAAAGATAGTCAATTAAAAAGACTAGATTACTCTAGTCTTTATTATTCTTCCATTAAAATTACTATATCAGCTAAGGTACCTTTAAAGAATCTTCCAGGGACATTGTTATTTGCTCCGTCGAAGTATCCTCCGAAGGCAACATTGGTTGCGAATTCTTGATTTAAGTTCCAATCTCCTTGATTAAACATGCTGATAGTAGCACTTTGATTATTACCATAGAAGTACTGTGCTGAAACAACTCCGCCTTCTCTTTTGAATACAAACTCGATTGGAGCTTTATTTGTAGTAATAGTACCAAAATTAGTAGCGTTAGATGTACTATTGTTCCATTTTCCCATAACTGATACTTCAGTAAGTTTACTACTTTGGAAACGAAGCATAAATCCAGGTCCTTTAGGATTTGATTCATCTCTTACATTCATGATTGTAGGTTGTTTAACTGTATATGTTAATTGATCGCTGTCTACAGATTTAAATGTAAATCGAATTTCGAAATCTTTATTAAAGTTTGTTGAATCAAATACATTAATGCCTGTATCTATAAATGTATTTTCTGTTCCATCAAATACTATGTCTCCTGGTAGATTGTATTCAACCTTCCACCACTCTGCATATAGAGTAACTATGTCATTTTCGTTACTGCTTAAGTTTCGAACTTCTTCTTCATCAGCGTAACGAGTACCAGTACCATCCGGTTCAGTATTCCATCCTCTGAATTCATAACCAGTTCTTGTAAATGCATTTTCAGTTAATGGTGTTGGAGGATCGTTATAAATTAAGTCTTGATCGTCCATAGAACCTGTACCACCGTTTGCATCGAAGTGTACATAGTAATGAATTATTGGAATCCATTGAGCATATAAAGTTATAGTTTCATCTGCATTTCCTAAATCACTTGTGATTTGGTAATTATCTATATATGCTGTTCCTGATCCATCTGGTTCAGTATTCCAGCCATTAAATACTGCATTTTCTTTAGTAAATGTATTTGCTCTTAATGCTGCTGTTTCTCCTAGATATAGTGATTGATCGCTCATATTACCTGAACCACCATTTGCATCATAGTGGATAGTGTATGAAGGTCTTTCTGTTATTTCAACACTCATATCTGAAAGTTGACCAATTAAATATCTGAATATTTGATTACTACTATTTATTCCAGCTCCGAATGTTGCTGGATTTTCAAAATATGCTGTAAATGATCTGAAGTTAGCCATTTGAATGAATGGTCCGTCATCATATTTATAATATACTATTCCGTTATCACGTTTTATAGTTACTGTTTGACCAGTCTGATATCCTGTATTGTAATCCTTGTGTTTGTCATTTCTAGCTGAATTGACATTCATTGCATAATTTGTATCATCTCTGAAGAATTGAACTCCAGGATATGGTTCTCCTACTTCATTCATGTCGGCAAATATATCTGCTCTTTTTTCTGTATTGTTTGTTGGATTATAACCAGTATATGAATCTACAGTAAATGTTACAATGAAGTTTTTCATTGCATTTTCTTCATTAAATAATATAACACCTGTATCAATATAATTACTTCCATCGAATTCTACAGGGCCGTCATTTCTATAGTAGATTTTATTCCATTTTGCATATAAAGTTGTGTCTTCAGTTGGAACAAAAGTCTCATCAACTTTATTTACGAATCCTGGTTCTTTGTACCATCCTATTAATTCATAGTAATATGTACAATTTCTTTCACTTAGGCTTCCTTCTGTTAATTCGCAATCGTTGTATTCTACCTCTGGAAGATTGCCGATTGGTTGAGTTTGGACAACTTTATGTGTGAAAGAATTTGTTTCGTTATTTGGTACATATGTAATTGTATATGTATCGGCATAAATTGGGCCGATTGTTTTGTTTCCTGTTAAAGTAAAGGTATAATCTCTATTTGTTGTATCATCACTCCATTTTTCGAATGGAGCACCATCATCATTTTCATCAGCTATCAGATGAATTTCTTTACCATAATAGTATGTGCCACTTGGAGTTGATGTAGTAACGAGATTACTATCATTGATTGTTAATGCATATTGTTTTCTATCATATCTATATGTAATTATTGTTTCATTAAAAGTAAGAAGAGTTACAGTTTGCGTAGCAGGATATATAAATCCTTCAGCTGGTAATGTAGTAGATGGTAGAAGATCAGGAGTTACTTCTGTTCCTATTGGAATATTAGTGAAGTTTTCTCTTGAATGTTCTTCATACTCTCCATTTACGTTCATTACTTCGTGTATTACTGTGTAACTAGTATTCTTCTCAATAGATAATTCATTAACAATGGAATTCGTTTCTTTTGTGAAATATGCATAAATTCCATGAATTTTATAGAGTGATGAAATTGCAACGACAAATAGAACTATATAAAATAGTTTCATTTTTCTCATTCTCATCACCCTTTCTTTTAATTATTTTCTTTCTTTTTATCTTCTCCAAATAGCAAACCTGCTACTACTAATAATATTATGTATGTTATAAATATTATTTTTCCTTTAGTGGTTTGTAGTAATACAACTAGATAACCTACTTTTGGTATCCAAAATGTGTTTTTACCTACGAAGTTATTCTTTGTGGTAATAACATCATCATTTTTTTCATTATTGTCACCTTTAGTTACTATTCCATCATTAGTTATATCTACTACTCTATGAGTTACCAATGTTCCACCTTTAAGTCTAAAAGCTATGATATCGTTTTCTTTAATATCATCATAAGAAGCATGTCTATTTATAAAACAGATACTTCCAGTTTTTATTTCAGGCTCCATTGATCCAGATAATACTACATATGGAGTAAAACCAATGGCGAATAATAATAAAAATAATCCACCAATGACAATAATTAACGTTGTTAAAACATTAATTATTCCTTTTATTATTTTCATATGTTTTGTTTAATTAGCTAAAATTAGCTGCTGACCATACGTCTGCTGGTGATGTAGCTGGATTTCCATCTTTTTTAATTCCATCTGCTTGAACACCATATGCTTTAACTTCTACAGTTTTATTAGCACCTGTTAAACCAGTTTCTTCACCAGTAAGTGATTCATTAACTGTTACTTTAGTAAATAATACTGCAGTTCCATTTTTTGCAACTTTTGTCATTGCTGAATTTGTTCCGTATGCATAGATTCTAGTAATAGATCCATTTGTACATGCGTTATCTGGAGTCATTAAATACCATCCAGTATTTACTGTATAAGTAAATATTTCTTTTGGAGATGCATCTGTTGTACATGCTGAAACAACTTTAGCAAAAATATACGCATCGTTTTCTCCAACATTTGTTACTGTTGGGTCTTTAGCGATTTCTTCGCCTGGTAATTTGTTTTCTGCTGCGTCTGGTACATTATTACTGTTTGCATCAGTAGTAACCCAGTTTGGTTCAGTTAATGTAATATCTACATTACCAATTGTAAATGTGTTTGTTGCTTCTGCAGTATCAGTGAAATATGCAACTGCTCCCCCGATTAATAGTATTAGCAATAATACGATTGCTGCGATTAATAATTTTCTTTTTTTCATAATTTTTTTCCTCTTTCTTTCTAATTATTTTTTTCTATATTATCAGTATCTTTAAATGCTAGTATTAGGACTATTAAAAATCCTAATGCAGATATTAAAAATACTGCAATAGACAAGCTAAAATGTAAGTCCCCTGTGTTAGGTTTCTCCCTGTCGTGATAATTTGCTACTTCGTAAGAATATTTCCACGTTATTTTGGCTAATAGCTTACTGTATTCATTATCACTATCGATTGGTAAAGTAACTTCAACTTTTAATGTTTCTCCTTTACCACTCTTGTAAAAGCCTAAACTATGTTTAGTTTTATCTTTTAAATTACTATCTACTAAGGTGTTCCCTTCACTATCTTTTATTAGTAATTTAATTTTCCCGAGTAGTTTTAACTCCTCGTCACTCAGGTCACCATAATCGATAGTTAGATAGTAAATATTATCATTTTTACTTCTATTTGAAATTATAACATTTTCAAATTCACTATCTCCTGGAAGTAGATTCCCGAGATTTTCAAAATAGTTATCATCTAATTTGATGTGATGTTGTGCATCGTCTTCATAAACTACTGATGATTCTCCGTTGTAATCAATGTTATAAGATCGATTTATACTTTTTTTGATTTCTATTCCTTCCCAATCTCCGTCGAAGTTCTTGGCTTGAATAGCATCAACTATTATATTTACTTTAATCAGTTTTCCTTGATAAGCTTCAGCATCAATATTAGGTATAACTAGTTTGTTAAAAAGGTCAATTGACTCATCTTTATTTAGTACCGAGGCATAGTAGTAGTAATCACCTTCTTTATTCCAAGAAGCGTAATTTCCTTCAATATAATCTAACTCATTAAATAAAGTATCATCAATCGTATAAGTTATTTTTGTCCTTATATAACAATCGATTCCGAGATTATTAACTCTAGGAATTAATGATATTTCTTCTCCTGGCAGTACACCTTTGCCATCTTCACTAAAAGGTTCATCGTTACTATTGTATTCTTTTAGTTCGATATCTACTGCACTAGTTGATAAACCACTTTCAGTGTGATTTAATTCTTCACTTAAAGCATAGATACCTGAGATAGACATTATAAGAAATAATATTATTCCTATTATTAGTAATCTCTTTTTATAAACACAATATCGAATCACCTCCTATTTTTGTATACTTCTATACATAATGTATTATACTACAAAAAAAAGAAAAAGATAACCCTTTTTTTATCTTTTTCTATAGCCATGAACTACTAAACGGTCTTTATTATTTTGATGACACGTAGATAAAGTAATTATTTGTGCAGTATTTATTTCTTCTTCATTTAATTTTATCTCACTATTTTCTTTAAATTTGGCTAGCTCTTCTTGAAAGTTTTCAAAGTTACTATTGGTATATCTTTCATCGCTTTTTGCTTTATATACGGAAAAAATTTCGTATTCATGTGTACCTTCATCAGTTATAAATAATATTTTGTTGTTCTTTTTGTAGAATTCTTCATTAAACAAGGAATCAATTGACCCAAACATACTACCATCTACGCGATGGTGGCCATATATTACTATGTTTTGATCATTTAAATCATTTCTATAATCCATGAATATCCAGCCAGCAGAGTTGTATTCGTTATTGAAGTCGTGATTTAAATAATATTTATTATCTATATACTGAACTACTGGGTAGTTGATGTTTGTGCCTTCAACTTTTAACCAACCAATTGTATATTCATTATCTTTTTGGATTTTTTCATCCAAATGATAAGTTTCTTCGTCTTCTTCCTGTATTAAATACTTTTCTTCTTTCTTTACTATGTCCTTGTTTTTTGTGTTGTATTTATTCCAGATGAATAAACTTACTCCTGAGGAGATCATTAATAATAAGAATATTATAATAAGAATTATGTATCTTTTTTTCATATTATCATCTCCTTGATTATATTAATATTATAGCATGAAAAAAAGCAGATTTTTTATCTACTTTTTGCTTTATTTGCATATTTTTTAACTAAGGTTAGTAACTCAGGATTAAGCTCTAATTCAAATCCATTGTATATATCTGTTTTTTCTTGATGTTCTTCTTGCAACTGAATAATTTTATCTCTTAGAGTTAAATATTCATTCCTGATTGTTTTCTTAGTGATTTTGGCGTTTTCTAAATCTTTTTTTAATTTTTTGATATCGCTATCTGATAGTATGCCTTTAATTTGGTTTTTTGATGTTATTAAACTTAATATTAAGAAGCATAGTATTCCAAATCCTAAAGCGAACTCATGGTCTGCTCTACGTTCTGTTGTATCTAAATTTGATTCTGTTATGATGATTTCTGGTTGATCCAACATATCATTTTCATCTAGTGCTTCTTTTTGTTCACGATAATATGTTGGTTTTACTGATTGTAATATGCTTTCTATATCTGGTTCTTTGTCTTGATGTCGTTCAATATATTCGTATTCTAATACTTCTCTTATATATCCGCTTGAATCTATTTTCTTTTCCCAAGGGAAACCTTTTTTAACGACTATTTTATAGTAATAATTTTCGCCTGTGTAAGTTTCTTCTGGTTTTCCGATTTGTTCATTGGTTTTCATGTTGTAAATCTTTGTGGTTGCTTTGTACTGACAACTAGTGGAACCAATAGCATATCCTGCTCCACCTCCAAGAAATGGAACTAATATCCAAACACCAACCATAGCGCGAACTCTTCTTATGTTTATTTTTAAATCTTTAATTTTTCTAGATATGCCTTTTTCTTTACTTTCTAAGCTTTTTTTCTCTGTTAATAGTCCGTTTTGTGTTTCAGTTAATCTCTCAATATCTGCTTTTTTCTCTTTAGCTGTTTTTTCTTCTAGTTCTGCAAATAATTTCTTGTGGTAATATAAGTAATCTATTTCTTTTTTTCCCATATATATCCCTACTTGATGCTTATTATAACATATGTTTAGTAATTCAATGTAAAAAGACTAGATTTTTCTAGTCTTTTTACCATCTAATTTTAATTTCATAGAATCTTCTTTGTTCATGTTTCTGATGTTACGAATAATTAAATCGTAGATGTATCTTCTTGAAATATGTATTGGATATTCTCCTTTAACTAGGTCGTATGCTCCTTGCATTGTTACTTCATCATTTGCATAAATTTTATTTATATAGTCATATACTTGAGCTAATAAGTCATTGTGTTCTCCATTAGACATGATTTCATTAATGACTAATTGATCTACTTCTTCGTTGTTTTCTGTTCTTAATGCAGCTTTTGCAGTAAATAAACTGCTTATTTTTTTACTTACAGACTCTAATTCGCTTAAATGATTAAAATAAGTTCTGATAGCTACTAGTTGTTCTTTAGTTAAAGATTTATAGCTGTCCATTTCTTTTTTTCTTAATTCACATGTTTCATGTCTTGCTTTTAAATTACTAGCTTCATCTTCTAGTTCTAAATATTTTTTTGTCTTAAGTATAAATCTTAAATATTTACCAATCTTTTGATATTTTTGTACTCTATGGTTTATTTCTATGAATTCATTTTCTACTTTTTCTGGATGCATTTCATTATATCTCTCTTCATAGTAATCATTAGAATTTAATATAATTGGATTTATTTCGATAGGTTGGCCATTATTAATTGTAAATGTGTCACCGAAAGATTCTGTAACTTGTTCGATTCTTGCTATATGAGTATTAGCTGGAGCTAATCTAGTTAATTTATATTTCTTTCCTGTTATTGAAATACCTAATTCTTTTAATATTTTAATATCATTATCTATTTCATTTTTTAATATTTCATATTTATATCCAGTGTCTAATATTTCTTCATCAAATTTCTTTTCTTCTACTTCAATTACTTTTGGTTTAACTGCTTCCATAGTTGAAACTAAACTTTGAACGCATGGTTGTAGACTGATTGCTTTTACACATCTATCTATTTGCCATGATTCTTCGTTACATACTACTGGGGAGTTTTTACGATGCTCAATTAATCTTTGCTCTTCTTCTTCTCTTCTTTTTCTTTCTCTTTCCCTAGCTCTACGAGATTCCTCCATCATTCTCATGCGTTGTTGCATCATTCTTTGATTTTGTTGCATTTGATGTACTGCCATCATCATAATAATTGCACTCATATTTCATCTTCCTTTCGTTTTAAGGCCTAAAAAAAGACCTTGTGAATTTTATTCATAAAGGTCTTGCAAATCATTGATTTATATATTCCGGATTTATTATCGTCTTGACGGAATATATATTAAGCTACTCTCCTCTTGAGTAATTTAATTATACCACATTTCCGGGTTTTTTTCAACTTCTGATAGGATGTTTTATTCGTTACTAATGTTAGAACAAATCCTATCTAAATAACTATCTAATTGCTCTATCTCTTCTTTAGTAAATCCTTTTAATAGTTTTTTTTCTACAAAGCCTTTTTTTACTCCTGAAGATTTGATTAATTCTTTTCCTTTTTCAGTAATTGATATCTCAGATTTGTAATCTGTTTTTTTTATTATAAGATCTTTAGCTTCTAACCTTTTTAAAATACCTATTACTGTACTATGTTTTAATGAAAGGTAATTACATATGTCTTTTTGGATTATTACTTTACCATTATTTGTGTCTAAGTAGTTTAACAATAATATTTGAGCTGCTGTTAAGTTATATGGTTTCATTTTTTCGTTTATATCTTTTTTTATTAGAAAAAATATTTTTTTGATTTTTTCGGTTATCATAGATACACCTCTTTACATCGCATATTTATTATATATAATTTATTGTTTATATTCAATTATAATTAAAAGAGATGTGTTTCCATATCTCTTTTTTATTCTATCAATTGACCTTTTATAACATTTGAATTTGAACTCTTTGTATTTATTATTTCATCAATATTTGTTACATCAGCGGTATAGTTAACTATTATTTCACTACCTTCTCCTGTTGCAGCTTGATCAAACATAAATAAGTAACTAGATGGTTTATTATGTATGTTTACTACTGCTTTTACGTTGTGTGCATTATGGAATGAATATCCTAAAGATGTAGCATATATATCGATTGTTCCAATATCTACTGGTTCAGATGTTGGTGATAAGGATCCTTCAAATAAATCATATATGTCTGTAGTTCCAGAGAAATCTATTTCATCGATTCCTTCTACAACCATTTTTTCAGTATTTCTACCAATGTTTTTAAACATATTTGATGCATTTTGTAAGCTTGATGTATCTAAATTTTTGACTTTGAATGTTATATCTTTTGCACCTACTCCTATTCCATAGAATAATGTTGCCATACTTGTTGTATTCGGCATTTCAAAATTAGTACATTCAAATACAAGTTTGTTGGCATCATGTGCCATATAATAGAACATTTCATTTGTGTTTGTTAAGTCTTCAAATTTCCAATTTGATAGTATTATTTCTACATCGTTACCTTTTGTTACGGCGTAATCCATAAAATGGAATACATCATTTACTCTTGGCCAATATATATCATTCATATATAGTTTTACTTTGCCAGCATTGTCTGCAAATGATTCAAACATATATCGCGGATTTTTAAGGCTTCCCATACTCATTCCATCAATTTCTACATTAACATTTTCTGAATAATTACCAACTCTGTAGAACCAATAATCTACTTTGGTTACGGCACTTAAATTTATATCTTTAATTGTTATATTGACTGTTTTGGCGTTTGTACCTAAATTTCTAAATAATTCTGTTGTATCTGTTAGTTTGCTACTGTTCCATCCTTCGATATTAATGTTTATTTCGTCTAATGCTGTACCAAACTCATAGAAACCCATATACATTCTTTCAACGTTTGCTACATCCCATTTAGATAAATCTAATGTTATGGTTCCACCATTTGCTCTTGATGCAGCATAGGAGAATATATATGACATGTTTGTTACTTTTGATGTGTCCCAGTCTTCGATTCCTTTTATTTCTTTTAAATTGAATTGATATTGGAACATACTTTCCATATTAGTTACTTTTGATGTATCACTATCTGTTAAATCTATGCTTTCTACAGTTGAACCATTGTAGCCAGGATAAAAGAATTGACTTGAATCTGGTGGGAATACTAAATTCTTAGCAGAAATCTTTTTTAATGCATATTGAAAATCTACATAATAGTTTCTACCAGATGTAAGGTTTGTTAAATCCCAGTTATCTATTATTAATTCTTCTAATTTAGGACATCCTTTAAATGCGTTGCCAATTGTTGTTACTTTTGAAGTATCAAAGTTTGATACATCTATTTTTTCAATTTCTGGATTGTTATAGAACATGCTATTCATATAAATAGCATTACCTGTTCTAAAATCAGATAAATCTATATTGGTAAAAGAATCGTTTGCAAATAAATAACCCATATCCGTAACAAATGTTGTATCTATTCTATTATTAAAAGTTATTTCGTTAACTCCACTTCTACTTAATAATTCAACTGAGCTACTAGGAAAGAAAATTTTATATTTGCTTCCAATGTATACTTTGTTGTTTTCTATCCATGCTTTTATTGATTCATCTTGCATTGCAGAAACATCTACTGCTTCTTCAGGGTATTCTAATGTTTTTATAAATTCAATTTTATTAAAAGTACCTGTTAATTTGCTTTTCCAATATTTATCTAAGAAATTAACCTTCATATTCATTGTGTTTTTTAAAGCAAAATTTACTTTAAACTCTATTCTTGCTTTAGTTCTTGATGGTAATCCAATTAAAATAAGTAAAATTAATATTAATATATATTTTTTCTTTCGATCTTTAAAAATGATTAATATTGCTAATGTTATAATTGCTATGATTGCTATAGTTATATGTATATTACCAAATGTATTTGGGTTTTTTACTTCTTCTTCAAATGATATTGATATACCGATTTCATTTACAGTATTAAATTCATTGTTTGGTGTTAATACGGTATCATATGGAAGCAATGATTTATATGTGATTTTCAATAATACTTCTTTTTCTTCTTTGGCTTTTATTAAACTATCATAAGTATATTTAAATTCAAGATATTCACTATCGTTATTATCTTTTATTTCATTTATTACATAATTTTTATTATCATTGTTTTTAATAGTTAGTTTATATATTACATAATCGCCTTCGTCATAGAAGTTAACGTTAGAAATAATCTTATTATCTTCTAGAGATACTTCTTCGTTTATTTCTACATAGTCACTCTTTTCTTGTAATTCTACTTTTACTAGTTCTATGTTTTCATCGGCAAATGCCTTAGTTAGACCAACTGCAAATATGATTAAAGAAAATAAGAATAACTTAATATATCTCTTCATATGTCACCTACTATTCTATTAATTTATTATATCATATTTTTATTTAAAAAAGACTAGATTTCTCTAGTTTTTATTGATTGTTTCTCTTTAAAGTTGGACAAGGAATTTCACTTCGTCTAACGAACCCGTTTGTTTCGTAATCATATTTATAATCTCCTGATCCAATCTTTTTAAGATGTTGCTCATAATGCTGAATTATTTCTTCTGGTATATTGTCGCCATAATACTTTCTAAAATTTTGTAAAGCTAATTCACAGAAGAAGAATGGACCATGGTAATCTTTTTCTGTATAAACACCACCTAAAAATCTATCACTAAATTGTTTGTTTAATTCTTGTCTATGAGACCATTCATAGTTTTCACAAATCCAAAATTCATAATCCATTAAGATTGGTATAAATACTTCTTCTACAGTTTTGCCATAACCATATACATTAACAATATCGCGATCATAATTAGTAACTGATATATACCCTAGTCCTTCAAAATATTGAATTTTTCCTTGTTCGCAGCTACGAAAATATTTTAGGGATTCTTTTCCTGACGTTTTTATAACGTATTTTTCTAACTTTGACATTAATTCTTGTGTCTTTTCTTTTTCTGTTTCTGATGGTATGTGTTCTCTATAATATTTTTCTTTTCTCTCATCTTCTTTTGCACAATAATGGTAACTGTCTATATAATAACAATTCATAAGTAT
>CAMJMP010000006.1 GCA_946407055.1 uncultured Mycoplasmatota bacterium
GGTGTCGTAATTAAAGAAGGTATTCGACCACCTCTAGATTATCTTAAAGCAGTTGATGAAATATTTTTAAAAGGAGAATAAATATGGAAGATAACGAAGAAAGAGGTCTAACTATTATTCATGAAGATAGTAAACCTCCAAAAAAGAAATTGAAATTGACTAATCCTTTCAAGAAGAATAAACCTATAGTAGTTGAAGGTGAAGATGAAAAGCCTAAAAAAGAACCTAAAGAAAAAAAGGTTAAAAAGGTAAAAGAACCTAAGGAACCTAAAGAGAAAAAAGAAAAGGTTAAAGGTAAAAAAGAATGTCTTGAATGTGGAACAAAATTCAAAGCAAAACTTACTTCTTGTCCTAAATGCGGAAGTACTAATACAAAGGAATATGTTGATCCAATGAAAAAGAGAAAAAGAAAAAAGAGAGCTAAAAAAATACTTAACTTCTTCTTAGGTCTATTAATGCTTGGTGGTATCGCCATAATGTTAGCTATGTTAGCATTCTGTGGATATATAGTAATGTCTGCACCATCATTTAATACTGACCTACTATATCGTAAAGAAGCAACAATATTATATGATAAAAACGGAACTGAAATTACGAAGATTGGTTTAGAGCAACGTATCTTAGTTTCATACGATGATCTACCAGAAGTATTAATCGATGCCATTGTTGCAACAGAGGATGCTCGTTACTTCCAACATAATGGTTTCGATGTAGTTCGTTTTACTAAAGCATCTTTTGGTCAAGTAGTTGGTCAAGCTGGTGCCGGTGGTGCTTCAACATTAACAATGCAAGTTGTTAAGAATACATTCACATCAAAAGAAGCACATGGTTTCAAAGGTATCATTCGTAAGTTTACTGATATCTACATGGCCGTATTTAAAATTGAAAAGAATTATACTAAAGAAGAAATAATGGAATTCTATGTTAATGCTCCTTTCTTAGGAAGCCATACATATGGAGTTGAACAAGCTTGCCAAACATACTTTGGTAAATCTGTTAGAGATATATCTCTTCCAGAAGCTGCTTTAATAGCAGGTATCTTCAATGCTCCAACAACATACAGTCCATTTAATAGTTTAGAGTTAGCTACTCAAAGACGTTCAACAGTTCTTAACTTAATGGTAAGACATGGATATATTACAAAAGAACAAGCTGAAGAAGCTAACGCTATTCCTGTAGAAAGTTTACTAATCGAACCTTCTCCAGACAAAATTCACAAATATCAATCATTCATTGATGCAACAATCGATGATGTTACTAAAAAAACAGGTATGAATCCTTACGATGTACCAATGTTAATTTATACTACATTAGATCCTAATATCCAAGATATCTTAAATCAATTAAATGACGGATCACTTGGTTATAGATGGGTAGATGATTACATTGATATCGGTTTAGCTATTACTGATGTTCACACTGGCGCAGTTACTGCTCTAGATGGTGGACGTAACGTAAGTACTAAACGTGGCTTCAACAGAGCCACAATGGGTAGATTCCAACCAGGATCTATCATCAAACCAATTATGGATTACGGTCCATACATTGAATATAATAATGGTTCACCAGGAACAATCTTCTACGATGTTCCTTACAGTTATTCAACTGGTCAAAGAATTACTAACTCAGATAACTCTTACAAAGGTGCTATGACAATGCGTACAGCACTAGTTGAGTCAAGAAACGTTCCAGCTGTTCAAGCATTCCATGCTGTTGATAAAGATAAAGTTGCTGAATTTGCCCACGCTTGTGGATTAGATTATGGTGATACTTTATATGAATCATACGCTATCGGTGGTGGTATGGAAGTTAGTCCATTAACAATGGCAGCTGCTTACGGAACATTCGCTCGTGGTGGTTATTACATTGAACCATATACATTTACTAAAATTATTGTTCAACAAACAGATGAAGTTATAGAACACAAAGTTGAAAAGACTCAAGCAATGAGTCGTGAAACAGCATATATGATTAACGACATGTTAGTATCAGCTACTAAAAATGGTGTTGGTGGTAACATTAGAGTTGGTGGCGATGTTGCATCAAAAACTGGTACAAGTACATATAGTTATGCAGCAATGCGTAGTTATGGTATTCCAGATTCTGCATCATCAGATAACTGGGTTATTACATATTCTCCAGATTATGTTATTTCATTCCGTTATGGATATGATGAATTATCACATGATCACTGGACAAACGCTATTAAAGCCGCTATTGAAAGAAAGAAAATATCTGCTATATTAGCAAATAGAATATTCACATCAGGTGCAAGATTTGCTAAACCTGATACTGTAATTTCATCAAAATATGAAAAAGAATCAATTCCAGCAGAACTTCCCAGTGAATACACCCCTGCCGAATTGATTGGAAATGAATTATTTAAAAAAGGTACTGAACCTTCACAAATATCTACAAGATTTGCTCAATTAAACAATCCTTCTGGCGTTGCTGGAAGTGAAAGTAACGGTGTTGTAACATTAAAATGGAATGCAATTGAAGTTCCAAACGCAATCAATCAATCTTACTTACAAAACTATTTTAAAGATGCCTATGGTTCACATGCAGAAACATTCTTAAAAAGACGTATTACATATAATGATGAACACGTTGGTACTAACGGATATCAAGTTTATTTAAGAACTGCAAATGGAGACCAAGACTTGGGATTTACAACAAACACCTCATTTAATTACAACGCAGTTTTAAATGGTCAATATACCTTTATAGTAAGATCAGCTTATAGTATTTATAAAGCAAATCAAAGTTCTGGAATCGAAACAACAATCACAGTAACAGGTGCTGCTGAACCAGACCCTGAACCTGATGAACCAGATCCAGAAGAGCCGGATCCAGAAGAACCAGATCCTGAAGAACCAGATCCACTCGAGGATGAGTTACAAAACTAAGCGAATAATTATTAATGGATCGCAGGGGGTCATCATCTAAGACATTCAACTAGACATTAATAATTTAAGTAAATAAAAAAAGGAACTATTTAGTTCCTTTTTCTTTTGTCTTTACTAGGACATTCTTCATAAAACAAACAATTACCGCAATCTGGTTTAGCTGCTTTACAAATATATCTACCAAACAATACCATTTGATGATGAGTTCTACTCCATTTATCTTTTGGTATTTTTTTCATTAACTTCTTTTCTACTTCTAAAACACTATCATTCTTAGAAGCTAATCTTAATCTTTTACTAACTCTTTCTACATGAGTATCAACAGCAATGGCTGGTACATCATATAAATTAGATAATACGACATTCGTTGTCTTTCTTCCTACACCAGGTAAGTTTTCTAGATAATCTCTATCATTAGGTACTATACCATTACATTCACTAACTAACTTTTTAGCAATTGTAATAATATAATCACTCTTCTTAGTATAAGAACCACAACTTCTAATTATATCTTCAATATCCTTTTTCTTAGCCTTAGCTAAAGTATTAAGATCATATTTCTTCCATAATACTTTAGTTACTTCATTTACTCTCTTATCAGTACATTGTGCTGATAATACCGTAGCTATTAATAACTCATAATCTTTATTATAATTTAGTTCACACTTAGCATCAGGAAACATTTTATCTAGTTTATCATTAATATTATTAATCATTAATTATCCAACCAATCATAATCTAGTATTTCTTGTTCCTTTTCCCCTATTTCTTTATCTTTACTCTTTCTTCTATTCTTCATATAAGTATTAACATCATCCATTGTTTTAAAGCCTTTTTTACCCCATTCATAGATGATTTTATCTATATACCTAAAATTAGACACACCATTATAAATTGCTTCTCTAAGCGCCCCTAAAACAATCTCTTCACTTGTTCCAGTTGCTAACCAACCATTAATCATTTCTAATTCCATAGGTGATATAGTTCTACCTAATTCTTTTTCAAAAACTTTAAAAACATCTTCTTTAGTTTCTTCCTTTGCATCACTTTCAATAGATTCACTAGCAGCATCATAAACCTTATCTAAATTTACCACTTCATTAAATCTACTATCTAAATCTTTAACACTATCTAAAGAAACCAAACCCTTTAACATTAAAGAATTAAATGCTTCTAAAGTATCATTAGTATTTAAACCTAAGGATTTACTAATTAATTCTATTTCAAAATTATCATTATAATCATTATCAAGATACATTAAAACAAGGAACTCGTTTAATGAAAGTTTCTTATCTATTGCTAACTTAGTTAAAACATCAGTTACAACATACTTTTTAGAACGTAAAGCCTTTTTGATGCTCTCCTTCATCTAACCACTTCTTCCCTTGATCCTTCAAAACCTCTTTGATTTTATTTGTATCATTTTCTAATTTATCATCTAGTATTAAATCTTTCAATTTATTATAAATATAACCAACTTGTTTAGAAGGTTTTATTTCTAACATATTACATATTTCTTTACTACTTATATTAATATCTTTAATATCTTTTATAGCCATTTGTTTATGTAACTCTGTTACTTCTTCACGAGATATTCCTAATATCTCACCAGCTACTAAACAGATATATAAACCATATTTAAATAACATATCTTTATCTATCTTACCATAAGTAGTTACTTCTTTAATACTCTTTATATTATTCTTCTCTTCTTTAGAGAAATTAAAATCTTTAGTTATTTCTAACTGACTATACATTCCACATACATCTGGAACATTTACTATTGTATCATAATTAATACCAACATATTCTAATAAACCTAATCTTCTTAAATAATTTAAACCTACAATAGCATTCTTATTAACTAACATCTTTGTTAATTCTTCTTTAATTCTTGTTAAAGATAATTCCCCTACTAACTTACGATATTTCTTAAGCGCTAAAAACAATTCAGTTTCAATCTTAAACTCTAATACTGAAGCAAATCTAATTGCTCTTAATATTCTTAAAGGATCTTCTTGTAACTTCTTATCTATATCGCCAACACATCTAATTAATCTATCTTCAATATCTTGTTTTCCACCTAATAAATCAATTATCTGGCCATTCTTACTCATACATAAAGTATTACAAGTAAAATCTCTTCTCATTACATCTTCAACTAAATTATCTACATATTCTACCTCTAATGAATTTCTATCTCCATTATATTTTAATTCTTTTCTATATGTAGTTATATCTATCTTATAACCTTTATATATAAATTTAACCGCTCCATAATTATCAGAACTAGGTGACCATTTAGCTAAAATATCCATCAAGTCCATTACTTTAGCATTAGTACAAATATCAATGTCAGTAGATTCTATTCCTAATAAAAAATCTCTAACATATCCACCTACTACATAAGCTTCAAAACCTTGACTTTCAATTTTATCTAATATTTCTACGATAATATCTTTCATCTACTGATACCTCTCTATCTAAAGTATAACATATAAAAATGTAGATTTTAATATCTACATCTTTAGTTTTACAGCTTAATGCTTAGCTACTTTAATACTCATTTCACAGCCAGTTTCTACAGCTTCTCCAGGTAAGCAACCATCTTGATAGAAAACTTTTCCATCTTCATATTCTGTTACTTCATCCATTAATACATCCAATTTAATTCCGTACTCTTCACAGAAATCTTGAACATCTTTCAAAGTATAATTACCATCTGTAAAATCAGGATACTTAACACTACCCTTAGGAATATATAAAACAATAATATCTCCTGCCTTTAATGATGTACCAGCTTCTACACTTTGACCAATAATCATATCATCAGGAACATTATCTCTTTCATAGTTAGGTTCTCTCATTTCAAATCTAACTTTTATATCACGAGCTTCTAAATATGCTTTAACTTCTTTATAACTCTTACCTTCATAATCATCTATAACTACCTTAGTATTTCCTTTGGATAAATAGAAAACAAGATCGATAGTCCCTTCAACATCTGTTCCTGCCTCAGGTTCTGTTCTAACAATAACATCTTTTCTTAAATCGCTATCTTCTCTTTTAATTGTATAATTTGAAGATATATTAGCAGCATTTAATTTAGCTGCTGCTTCTTCAACAGTTAAACCAGTTAAATCAGGAAGCTTAGGTAAATTCTTTTCTTCTTCTTTCTTCTTTTCTTCCTCTTGTTTCTTTTGTTCTTTCTTTTCTTCAATTTTTTGTGCTTCTTTTTTATTATGACTAACTATAAAAATCGTAGTAGCACCAATAACTAAGAATAACAATGCAACTGCTAATATAATAAGATTCCTTTTTTCCATAAGTTCATCTCCCTACAAACTATTTAGTATTTTCAGATATAAACAAATAAACTTCTGTTCCTTTAGTTCTTTCTGAACCAGCTGCCGGAATTGTTTTAACAACTTTTCCTTCAGCTATTTCAGTATCACTTATTTTTTCTTGTTGATCACTAACAACAAAACCGGCTTCTTCTAGTTTTTTAGTTGCTTCTTTTACATCCATACCAGCCACATCAGGTACTATAATTGTTTTCATGTTTTCAACATCTTTATTAAACTTTTCCTTGCTTTCTTTTTTTTCTTTTTCAAATTTTTCTTCCATCTTGTCCATTCTACTTCTTGATTCTTTAAACATTTTAAAACCAAATGACAACATACCTGCCATCATCAACAACGCAACTCCTATAATTATATATTTTATATTACTATTTTCTTCCATCTTACTCACCTAGCTTAATTATATCACAAAAAATAGATAGTTATTTTAAACTATCTATTTGTTTGTCATAATCTTCACTTTTACATACATAAGAGCCAGATACTACCATATCCACACCAGCTTTAGCTGCTTTTTTAATAGTATCTCCATTAATACCACCATCAATATTAATAATATAATGATAATTATTTTCTTCTCTTATATCTTTTAAAGTTTCTACTTTATATAAAACATCTTCCATAAATTGTTGACCACCCTTACCAGGTTTAACACTCATGATTAATACTTGATCAACATGATTCAATAAAGGAATAATATGACTTACTTTAGTTTCTGGATTAATAGCTAAACCTACTTTCATATTAGTATGTCTAATCATATTAATAACATCTATAGGTCTTCTATGAGCTTCATAATGGAATGTTAAATATTCAACATTCTTCATCTTAGCGAACTCTTTAACATACTTATTTGGAGAACATACCATCATATGAACATCTAATGGTTTTGTTGTTTCTTTAAACATTTTCTTTAAATCTTGAACTGAAAAATTACAATTCTCAACAAAAATACCATCCATCATATCAACATGTATATAATCTGCTTTAGATTCATCTATTTTTTTAATAGTTGTTTCTAAATCATAATTACTACTAATAAATGATACTGCTACTTTCATTTCTCCAACTCCTCTAAAAACTTTAAATAATTATCATATCTGGATTGAAGGATTTCTTTCTTTTCAACCATTTCTTTTACTTTGCATCCAACTTCTTTTTTATGTAAGCAATCTCTAAACTTACAATCAGAATTGTCGAATTCTACAAAAGTAAATTTCAATTCTTCTTTACTTATATCTTTTAAATCTAATGCTGAAAACCCAGGAGTATCAGCAACAAATCCTTCACCAATTTCATATAATTCAACATGTCTAGTAGTATGCTTTCCTCTTCCCAATGCTTCACTTATTTCGTTTGTTTCTATATTTAAATCTTCATCTAATCTATTTAACAAACTACTTTTACCAGCACCAGTCTGACCAGCTAATACTACTATTTTATTTTTAACAAATCTTTTTATTTCTGCTAATTCTGTATTATAGAAAACATTAATACCTATCATTTCATAATAGTTTTTTAAATCTTCTACAGTTTTCTTACTTTCTTCACTTATTAAATCAGCTTTAGTTAGAACTATTGCTGGTTCAATATTGTGGTAAGTAATAATACTAATCAACTTATCTAATAAAACTAAATCTAAATTTGGTTTTTTTAAACTTGTTACTATAATTGCTGAATCAACATTAGCAATTACAGGTCTATCTAGTTCATTCTTTCTCGGTAAAATATCAAGGATAATGTTGTTATCAATATCGATAACAACATTATCTCCTACAATCGGTGTAATATTATCAATTCTAAATTTACCTCTAGCACGACATCCATATAATTGATCTCCTGCTTTAACGGTATATAGATTACTAATAACTCTAATTACTTGACCATTCATATTTCACCATTAACATAAGCCATCTTCACAAGTCTCAGCTGAACCGCCATCTCCACCATCTGGATTAACTGGAGTATCAGGAGCATTTTCAGGCTTCTTAGCGATTTTAATTGTTAATGTAGTTCCTTCAGTAACAGTATAACCTTTTGGTCTACTTTGATAGAAGATTGCTCCTTCATTATAACTTGATGTTTCATCTTCTAATACTTTTAATGTAACACCATATGTATCACAGAATGCTTGTACTTTTTCAACTGTATAACTTCCATCAGTAAAGTCTGGATATTTAACTGTTATATTTGGAATATATAAAGTAATTGTGTCTCCTGCTCTTAGTTTTTCACCAGCTTTTACATCTTGATCCATAACTAAGTTTTCTTTAGCATTATCACTTTCTTTTACTTCTCGTTTTTCTATTATAACAATTATGTTGTAAGCTTCGAGCTCACCCTTAACTTCTAAGTAATTTCTACCATTATAATCACTTATTTCATGCTGTTCATCACCTGTTGAAACATACAATGTAACTTTAGTTCCCTTAGTTCTCTTTGTTCCCGAAGCAGGTGTTGTTTTAACTACTTTACCAGATGGAACATCAACACTACTGATTTCCATTTGTTCATCGTTAACATCGAATCCCTCATCACCAAGTTTAGCAATTGCTTGTTTAACTGTTAAACCAGCAACATCAGGTACTACATTTTGTTTCTTATCTAACATTTTAGGTAGTAAGAATACTACAGTAGTTACAATAACAATAAGTCCAACGAATATTGCTGCTAAGATAATTAATACTATATTTTCTTTCTTAACTTCTTCGCCACTTATTTCTTTTATTTCTACAGTTGATGTATCATCATCAGCTTCATCTTCTAATGCTACAGCATTTTCTACTTGTTTAGTAAATTTCTTACCATCACTATCCAATTCAGGATATTCATATTCATATTTAGGTTCATCTTTTCTAGATTCATCTAAACAAGTTTTTAAATCTTCATACATCTCACGTGCATCATTATATCTATTTTTAGGATTCTTAGCTGCACTCTTTAAGATGATATTCTCTACTGCTTGAGGTAAATCAGGTAACTCATCTCTAATACTTGGAAGAGGTTCCTTTAAATGCTTTAAAGCTATTTCTACTGCATTATCACCACGATATGGTAAAACACCAACTAATAACTCATACATTAAAATACCCATTGAGTAAATATCACTCTTTAATGTACTACCTTTACCACTAGCTTGTTCTGGTGGTAAATAGTGAACTGAACCCATAACTGAATTTGTTTGAGTTAATTGTGTAGCATTCATTGCCATTGCAATACCAAAGTCAGTTATTTTTACTAAGCCATTTTCTAATATCATTATATTTTGTGGTTTGATATCTCTATGAATAATATATGAATCATGAGCTACCGATAAACCATCAGCAATCTGACTCATAATATCAACAACTTCCGTAGTTGTTAATTTACCACGTTTCTTAAGTAAGTCTTTTAAGTTCTTACCTTCTATATATTCCATTACAATAAAGTATTGACCATTATCTTCTCCAACATCATATACTTCAACAATGTTTGGATGAGATAAACTTGAAGCAGATAACGCTTCTCTTTGGAATCTTCTAACAAACTTTTCATCATTAGATAAATCTCCACGTAATACCTTTACTGCTACATCTCTATCTAAAATAGTATCGTAAGCTAAATAAACATTAGCCATTCCACCTTCACCGATAGATTTGATAATTTGGTAACGATCATTAATTTTTTGGCCTTTCATCATCATTTCTCATCACCGCTTTCCTTATTTAAGTAAGCTATAGAAATATTGTCAGTGCCCCCTCTAGCATTAGCTTTTCTAATTAATTTAATGATTTGTTCTTCAATATCTAATTCTTCATCAGCTAATACCTTTTCAATTTGTTCCTTAGTTAACATATTAGATAACCCATCACTACATAAGAAGATACCATCTACATTTGTTTCAACTTCAAAGATATCTAGTTCAACAGATTCTCCACTACCTAATGCTTTCATTAAAACATTACGTTTTGGATGATACTTAGCTTCTTCTTCAGTTAAGTCCCCTGCTGCTACTAATAGGTTAACTAAAGTATGATCCTTAGTAACTTTCTTTAATTTACCATTCTTAAGTACAAATCCTGAAGAATCACCAATATTACCAAAGATTAAGAAATCATTTGTTAATAATGCCATTACAGCTGTAGTTCCCATTCCTGTACTTTCAGGATTTTCTACTGTATAATCTAATATTTCTTTATTTATTTCATCTATATTATCTTTTAACCAGTTAATTGCATCTAATTTACTTCCGACACTGCTAGTTTCAGAGAATCTTTTACCCATATGAGTTACTACTAATGAACTAGCTACTTCACCAGCTCTATGACCACCCATACCATCAGCAACAATTAATAAATACTCATCACTAGCATTTTTTAAGATTGTTACAGAATCCTCGTTATGATCTCTAATTTTTCCTGAATCAGTTAAATAAAATGTTTTCATAATTACACCTCTTTGCTTCTAAGTTGCCCACAAGCAGCATCTATATTACTTCCAAATTCTTTTCTTATTGTTACATTAATACCTAATTTCTTTAATGTATCATAGAATTTCATAATAGTATCTTTACTAGCCCTTTTATATTCTAAATGATTAGTTTCATTATAAGGAATTAAATTAACATATACATTCATTCCTTTTAATAGTGAAGCTAACTCTCTCGCATTAGTTTCATTATCATTAACTCCATCTAACATTACATATTCAATCGTAACACGTCGATTAGTTTTTTCTATATATTTCTTTACCGTTGGAATTAAATCATTTAAATCATATGCATTATTTACTGGCATTATCTTACTTCTTAATTGTGTATTTGGAGCATGTAAGGAAATAGCTAAATTAATTTGTAAGTCTTCTTCACTTAATTCTTCAATCTTAGGAATTAATCCACAAGTTGAAATTGTAATATGTCGAGCACCAATTGCAATTCCTTTAGCATCATTAATTATCTTAATGAAATCCATTACATTATCATAGTTATCTAGCGGTTCACCAATTCCCATTATAACGACACTAGCTATTCTTTTCTTAATGTCTGCTTCTACTAATAAGATTTGTTCAACCATTTCGTAAGCTTCTAAGTTTCTTACTTTCTTTAATCTGCCAGATTCACAAAACTTACAACCCATATTGCAACCAACTTGGCTACTAACACAAATCGACAAACCATAATCATGTTCCATTAATACAGCTTCTATATAATTACCATCGTATAATTTAAATAAATACTTTTTAGTTAATCCATCTTCTTGTTTCTTTTGTATCTTTATCATAAACATATTAAAGTCTTCACTAAGTTTTTCTTGTAACTCTTTCTTGATGTTACTCATTTCCTTAAAAGATTTAACACGTTTATCATATAGCCACTCAAAAACTTGTAATGCTTTGAATTTCTTCTCACCATTACAGACAAAGTATTTTTCTAAATCTACCCTCTTGTAACTATATATGTTTTCCATAATAACACCTATTATAATTATAACATAAACGCTAGGTTTTAACTCAAAAAAATACTAAAAAAAAGATAACTTAATAAGTTATCTTAAAAATTATCTCTGTTTCTTAAGAATGGTGGAATATCGATTTCACTATCTAAATCATCATCTCTCATATAAGCTGTTGATCTAGGTAAATCTTCAGTAATTCCTCCAACTTGTTCTCTATCATCATCAAATCCTGTTGCAATTACAGTAACAATAACTTCATCATTTAAGTTTTCATTAATAACTGCACCAAAGATTGTATTGATATCAGTATTAGCAGCATTTCTAACAACTTCTGCAGCATCTTCTGCTTCGAATAATGTTAATGAATTACCACCAGTAATATTGATAATAGCATCAGTAGCTCCATCAATAGTTGTTTCAAGTAATGGACTAGAAACAGCTTGTTTTGCAGCTTCTACAGCTCTATCTTCTCCTACACCAATACCAATTCCGATAATTGCATTACCTCTGTTTTGCATTACTGCTTTAACATCGGCAAAGTCTAGGTTTACTAAACCTGAAACAGCAATTAAATCTGAAATTGATTGAACACCTCTACGTAGAACATTATCTACTTCTTTAAATGCTTCTAATAATGGTGTAGATCTATCTATAATGTCTCTTAATCTATCATTAGGTATAACAATGATTGTATCAACATGTTTTCTTAATTCTTCCAAACCAACTTCAGCTTGTTCCATTCTCTTACGGCCTTCAAACTTAAATGGTTTAGTAACAATAGCTACTGTTAAAGCGCCTTGTTCTTGTGCTATTTCAGCAATGATTGGTGCTGAACCTGTACCAGTTCCTCCACCTAATCCACAAGTAACAAAGACCATATCAGCACCAGCTAATGCTTCTTCAATTTCTTGTTTACTTTCTAATGCAGCTTCACGACCGATGTCTGGATTACCACCAGCACCTAATCCTTCACTAACATTTTTACCTATTTGTAACTTGTTTTCAGCTTTACTTGCATTTAATACTTGCAAATCAGTATTTGCAACTATAAATTCAACTCCACCTACTCCTGATTCAATCATTCTGTTAACAGCGTTACAGCCACCGCCACCAGTACCTATAACTTTAATTTTCGCAATTTGATCTCTAGTTAAATCTTGCATTTCAAATCCTCCTTAATTACTAAAAAAGTAACCAAATAATTTTCCAATAGTACTTTCGTTGCCTGATTTACCAGCTTTGCTTAACTTTTGTTGTTCCTCAATAGTAAATATTGAAAAATCCTTATCCTTAAGCTTAGCTTTATCGGCAAAATACTTAATCATACCTACACAAGAACTATACATGTTATGTCTTACTCCTATTTCAGACACTCTTCCTAGTATAGCGCCATCCCCAAATATCTCTTCTAGAATTAACTTGAAATCACGAATTTCCGTTAACCCTCCTGTGAATATTATATAACTTATTTCCTTTTTTGTTAAGATATTTATTTGCTTTTTGCTTATTTTTAGTATCTCTTCAAGCCTACTCATAACTACTTGACTAAGCTCTTGTTGATTAATTGTTATTTCTGCATCATTTTTGTCTGTAACAACTCTAACATCCTCTTCACTTGCGTTCTTAGAATGCGCTAAAGCAAATTCATGTTTTAAATCACGAGCAACAGATACAGGAATCTTATATACGAATGATATATCGTTATCTACATTCCTACCACCCAAATCAATAACTTGAGTATTAGTAAGAACTCCCTTATTAAATACTGAAATAGTTGTCGTATCAGCTCCCATGTTAACAATAATACCTACATTATTATTAACATCTTTATTCTTGAACTCATAATAATCTCCAACTGTTCCAACAGTAATATCTAATACATCTATCTCCAATTTCTCTAAACATGATAATATATTATACAACATTTCTTTAGGTTCTGTTATTAAAACTCCTCTAACAGATAATCTTGATGAAGTTAGACCCTTTGGATCCCTTACAACTCTATCGTCATCTAAAGAGAAACTTGTTGGCATTAATGAAATTAATTCTCTTCCTTCAGGTATTTGACCTCTATAAGCAGATTTCATAACCTTTGTAATATCAGCACCTGTAATAACTGAACCTTCATTTTCAATTCTAATTGTTCCATT
>CAMJMP010000007.1 GCA_946407055.1 uncultured Mycoplasmatota bacterium
ATTTGTTGCTGCTAGTGCTGCAACTGTAATGGCTGCTGGTGTTGCTGTTGATTTAATTACACCTCTTAAAAAAAACAATTTACCAAAAACAAAAATCATACCAAATAAAAAAGGCGAACTTCCAAAAGAAATAAAAAAGGATGAACCAATAATTCAAAAAGAAGAAACTAAAGTTGAACTAAAACCTCTAGAAAAAGTTTTAGAAACAAAGCAAGCAATCATCCAACCTACTCCAATTAAGAAAGAAGTTAAAGCTGATACTAAAGAAGAGGAAAAACAAGAATTACTTCTTGAAAAAAATATTAAAGAAGAAAAACAAAAAACTCATGAAGTGATTGAAACTAAGATTAAAGAATTTGAATATGTAGAAGATCACAAAGATGAGATTAAAGATAATGAGATCGCTCAAATCAACAAAGAACGTTTAGTTAAAGAAGATGAAAAAGTCACCGAAGAACTAAAACAAATTGAAAAAGAAATAGAAGTCTTAAAAGAAGAAAAAGCTAAAGAAGAAAAAGAAGAAATTAAAGAGCAATCTAAAGAAGAGCCAAAGAAAGAAGAACCAAAAAAGGAAGAACCTAAGAAGGAAGAAGAAGAGAAAGAGGAAAAGAAAGAACCTGAAAAAGCTCCTGACTTTGCACTTACTGACAATATAGCTAGTACTATTGAGAATTCTAAAATTGAAATGAAATCAGATAAAGAATTCGAAGACAAATCATATGATCAATATGAAAGTCAAATAAATGAATTATTATACGATATTGAATTATATAAGATTAAATATGACAAAACACTATCTAAAGAGCAAAAGAAAAAACTAAAAGAAGAAGAAAGAAAACTTCGTACTGCTAAATCTAATATTCAATATCAAAAGAGTATCGATATTGAAAAAGAAAGAAAATCTTTAGAAGAAGAAATATCTTCTGAAGAAATTCAAGGTTTACAATTAGAATTACAAAAGAAACATTTAGAGAATAAAAAAGATTTAAACGATGAACTAATAGATAAAGTTGAAGACTTAGAATTCTTAGCTGATGATAAAGTTCATTACTTAGAAAAGAAACTTATAAAAAAGAAATTAAGAAAAGCTTTAATAGTAACTCAAATGGGTTCTATCCTAGCTTTACCATTTATTAGAAATAAGTATTTTTTCTACTTTACTGCTGGTTTAATTGCTAGAACTGAATTAATGTTCCTAGGAGACCTTTTTAAGCGCAAAACAAGCGAATATGAGCCAGTTGAACTAACAGCACTTAAAAATGGTAGAGATGCCCTAAATGGGGCTCTAGACATTACTAGAGACAATATTATATATCTAGATAGTTTAGAAAAGACTACATTAGCTAAATATCCAGAATTATCATCTGATTCAGAATACATTCAATATATTATTTCTTTAAGAAATACCCTAGCTAAAAATCAAAATAAACTAGCTCGTAAAAGAGATGCTATAGACAAGTTTATTTCTAAAACAGAATCTAAAGCAAAGAAACTAGAACAAAAACTAGATAATGCTGCATAAGAAAAAGACGATTATTCATCGTCTTTTTTTTCGCTTAACTTTTTATAATAGTTATATCTCTTAATAGCATCTTGTTTATTTAATTCTAATATCTCTTTAGCAGCGTCAGGATTCTTCTTAGATAAACTATTATATCTAACTTCATTCATTAAGAATTCTTCATACTTAGTAAAATCAGGTTCTCTACTATCTAAATATAATTTATCTTCCACTGGATTATATCTCATTAATTCAGTATATCCACAATCTACTGCTAATTTTTGTTCTTTAGAACTATTACTCATACCACCCTTGATACCTTGTTCAATACATGGTGCATAAGCAATTATAATTGATGGTCCTTCATGTGCTTCAGCTTCCATCATTGCTTTAATAGTTTGCATGAAGTTACTTCCAAATGATACAGAAGCTACATAACAATTAGGATAACTCATAGCTATCTTAAATAAGTCTTTCTTATAAGTCTTCTTACCACCATCTGCAAATTGAGCAACTTGACCTATTCTACTTGACTTACTAGCTTGGCCACCAGTATTAGAATATACTTCAGTATCTAGTACCAAAATATTAATGTTTTCACCACTAGATAATACATGGTCAATACCACCAAATCCTATATCATAAGCCCAACCATCTCCACCAAGACACCATACACTTCTTGCTGGTACATAATCTAATATCTTATGTAAATCATTAGGTATTTGTTCTTTACTTAATTTATCTTTAATATCTAATGTCTTATCAAGATCATTTCTATTTTCTAGCCATTCATGATATAAACCTTTAACATTTTCATCTACACTATTAATAGATTCATGCATAATATGTTCTACTCTATCTCTCATATGGTTATAACTTAATAACATACCAAATCCAAATTCAGCATTATCTTCAAATAATGAATTAGCCCAAGGAATTGAATAAGGCGTACTTGGAGCACTACCACCATAGATAGAAGAACATCCAGTAGCATTAGCAATAACTAACTTATCTCCAAATAATTGAGTTAATAACTTAGTATAAGGTGTTTCTCCACATCCAGCACAAGCTCCACTAAATTCAAATTTAGGTTTAACAAATTGTGATCCCTTAACTGTATTAATTGGGAATAAATCCTTTGGATTTTCATAATTATCGAAGTATTCTTGTGCTTCTTTTTGTTTTTCTTCATCATATGGACCAAAAGCTAATGCTTTCTCTCCACCCTTACCTAAACAAGCATTGATACATAAACCGCAACTTGTACAATCAGCTTCTGATACTTCAATAACAAAATTATATTCAGGTTTACCTAACATAGGTATTCCTTTTTCTTTATCAGTTATAGCAAAAGGTCTAATTACTGCATGAGGACAAACTATAGCACATTGACCACATTGAATACATTTTTCACTATCCCATTTAGGAACTAATGCACTAACTTTTCTCTTTTCTTTACTAGATAAACCACCAGGGAAAGTACCATCTCTAAAGTTAATTAATTCAGATACCTTTAGATTATCTCCTCTTCTAGCATTTATCTCAGAAATAACATCTTTCTTACCCTCTGCTACTTCTTCAGAAGAAGTTAATGTTGTATCAACTAATACTAAATTCTCTAAAGCCATTGTAATAGCTTTCTTATTAGAATTAATTATTTCTTCACCTTTAGTAGCAAATTGTTTTTCAATTGATTCACCAATAATTTCTTCTACATCAGGGAATTCAATTAAATCCATAATAACCATTTGCATTATCTTACTAATCTTACCTTTAATATTACATTCTAAAGCAATCTTATCAGCATTAATTATATATAACTTAACATGTTTCTTATTGATAATATCTTTAACTTTATTAGGTAGATAATCATTCATAACACTCTTATCTTTATTAGTATTAATAACTACAATACCATTCTCTTTAATATTATCAATCATATCAAACTTAAATAAGTATTCTTCCTTAGTAATAACAATAATACCAGGATTAGTTACATAATATGGTGCATTAATTTGTTTATCACCAATTCTTAAGTTACATATAGTAACTCCGCCACTCTTCTTAGAGTCATATTGATTATAACTTTGTACAAACTTATTAGTCTTCTCACCAATAATATGCATTATATCTTTAGAAGTACTAACCATACCATCTGAACCAAATCCATATATCAATATTTCTCTAGTTCCTAAATCTACATTATAATCAGTTACTTTTAAACTTAAATTAGTAACATCATCTTCAATACCAATAGTAAAGTTATTCTTTAATCCATCTCTTAACATACAATAAACTGCATATATTTGAGCAGGATCAGTATTCTTAGAAGATAAACCATATCTTCCTCCTACTATTTCGATATCCTTATCTTTTAATGTACTACATACATCTAAATATAATGGTTCACCAGAAGCACCTGCTTCTTTAGTTCTATCTAGTACAGCAATTCTTTTTACTGATTCAGGTAATACATTTAATAAGTATTTAGAACTAAATGGTCTATATAAATGTACTTCTATTAAACCAACTTTTTCACCCTTACTTACTAAATCATCTACAACTAACTTAGCTGTATCACAGACACTACCCATTGCAACTATTACATTAGTAGCATCTGCTGCACCATAATAATTAAATGGTTTATAACTCTTTCCAGTTAACTCATTAATCTTTTCCATATAATGATTAACGATATCAGGCATTACATTATAAAGTTCATTTCTTGCTTCAACTGATTGAAAATAAATATCTTCATTTTCAGCCATACCTTTTTGTTTTCCGCATCCAACATTTAACATTCTATTTTTAAATTCATAAACTTTATCATGATTAATTAAACCTAATACATCAACATCGTTTAATTCATCAATTGTATTAACTTCATGACTAGTTCTAAATCCATCAAAGAAATGTAAGAAAGGTAAACTACCTTCAATAGCACTTAAATGTGCTACTGCTGCTAAATGGTTAGCATCTTCTACATTAGTAGAAGCTAACATACAGAATCCTGTTGCTCTCGTAGCATAGATATCAGAGTGATCACCAAAAATACTTAATGCATGTGTAGCAACCGTTCTAGCTGCAACATGAATAACACCCGGTAAACATTCACCTGCCATCTTATACATATTTGGAATCATTAATAATAATCCTTGGCTAGCTGTAAATGTTGTAGCTAAACTACCAGTTAATAATGCACCATGCATTGTACCAGCAGCACCAGCTTCACTTTGCATTTCTACAACTCTTACACTATCTCCAAATAAATTTTTCTTATCAGTATGGCTAATAACATCTACTTCTTGAGCCATTGGACTACTTGGAGTAATTGGATAAATACTTGCTATTTCACTAAATAAATAAGCTACATCAGCACAAGCTTTATTTCCATCTACAATTTTCTTCATATTTCATTTCTCCCTTACATTCTCATTACTCTATTATTTTATCATAATATCCATTATTAATTATAACATAAAAAAAGGAAAAATTACTTTTTCCTAAATACAAACAACTTACTAGTCAAATAATTTAATACTAGTACTATAAACTGTACAATTATTTTGGCAATCTTGTCATTTATATGCATAACACTTGTCATTAATAACATGAATACTAATTCTACTCCTAAGGAGAATAATCTACTACCAACAAAACTAGTTAGTTCTTTTAATACTTTCTTACTCTCACTCTTAAATACAAATAATCTATTTGTAATATAAGCAAAACTAACTGCACATATCCAAGATAATACAGTACATACTGAAACACTATCTAAGAATAATCTAAACAACATATATGAAACTATACTTACTAAAGTAGTACATCCACCTACAATAATATAATTCCATAATTCTTCATTCTTATGATATATTCCCCAACCCCATTTCCAGAATCTCTTAAATAGATTAGGTCTATATTCTTTATAATCGATTATCTTATTCTTCTTAACAATAAATCCTTTATTTGCTTCTTCTAATAATGGCAAATCATTATCATAAGAATCACTATAAGCTTCTTCTATACTTCCTTTAGGAAATTCTATATAGAATTGTCTTACTTTTTCCATTCCATGACAGTTATCTCCAATAACTTCACCATTTTCTAAATCTATATCAGTAGCAAATAAATGAGCAATCTTATATTTCTTAGCAATTGGTTCTAACCAAAATCTACAAGAAGCTGAAGAAATAATATCATTCTTATGATCTTCCTTCTCTGTCCAGAATTTCTTTAATTTCTTTTCATGTTTCTTCCAGAAATCTGCTACAAAACTATCTAAATCATCTATTTCTTTAACAAAACCAAATAATTTAGTTTTAATATCTTCTTTAGTTCTTCTTTTAAATAGAAATAATATTACCGTACCAATAGTCCCCAACAAATATAATAATGTTTTAGGTTTTTTTCTAATTGAATACTTTACAAAATCTACTCCAGAATCACCATCATAGATAGTTCCATCAAAATCATAGACATTATATTTCATATAATCACCTACAAACCTCTTCTATTATAACAAAAAAAGAATAGCATTGCTATTCTTTATCTTCTTTATTATTCGCCTTTATAAGCGTTTTTATATTCTCCAGATAAGATATCATCTATCCACTCTTGATTGTTAACATACCAATCGATAGTTTCTTTAATACCTTCTTCAAATGTATATGTTCTCTTCCAACCAAGTTCTTTTTCTACCTTAGTAGAATCTATAGCATATCTTAAATCATGACCTTTTCTATCTTCAACAAATGTAATTAAGTCTTCACTCTTACCAACTTGTTTTAGTATTGTTTTAACAATAGTTAAATTATTTCTTTCAGAATGACCACCTAAGTTATATACTTCACCATTCTTACCTTTACGAACTATTAAATCAACACCAACATTATGATCATGTACATGAATCCAATCTCTTACATTTTCTCCAGTACCATAAACTGGTAACTTTTCATCCTTTAAAGCTTTAGATACCATTAATGGTATTAACTTCTCTGGGAATTGATATGGTCCATAGTTATTAGAACATCTAGATATTGTTACTGGCATGTTAAATGTTCTTGCATAAGCCATAACAAATAAGTCAGCACTTGCTTTAGATGATGAATATGGACTAGATGTATGTATTGGTGTTTCTTCTGTAAATAGTAAATCAGGTCTATCTAAAGGTAAATCACCATAAACTTCATCAGTAGATACTTGATGATATCTAGTTATTTCTTTTCCTTCTTCATCTCTAATCATTTTGAATGCATTTAATAAATTCATTGTTCCTAAAATATTTGTTTCAGCAAATACATTTGGATTCTTAATTGAATTATCAACATGACTCTCTGCAGCAAAGTTAATTACTACATCAAACATTTCTTTTTTAAACAAATCATAGATAGCATCTTTATCTCTAATATCCATCTTTACAAATTTATAATTCTTTTTGCCTTCAAGCATTTTAATATTATTATAATTACCTGCATATGTTAAAGCATCTAAACATACAAATTCATCTTTTGGATATTTATCTACTACATAATGTAAGTAATTACTTCCTATAAAACCTGCTCCACCTGTTATTAAAAACTTTGTCATTATTTACCTCTTTTTAGAGAAAGCATTTTGCCTTCTGTACTTTCATTAAATTCTTTAATATATCTTCTTAAAGCATCTTGCCATTCAGGCATTTTTGCGAATCCATTAGCTTCTAGTTTATCCCAAGTAAATTTTGAATTTTCTGGTCTAGTAGCATGTGGTTTATCTTTAAAATACTCAGCTGTAGTTACATGATTAACTTTAACTTTAACACCATATTCTTTAAAGATTGCTTCAGCAAATTCTGCCCAAGTACAATAACCTGTATTAGTAGCATTATATGTTCCATATTTATCTGTATGAGCCATTTCTACTAATAACTTAGATAAATCTACTGTGTAAGTAGGAGATCCAACTTGATCATCTACTACACTTAATTCTTTATATTTATCAGATAGTTTAATCATTGTTTTAATAAAGTTGTTTCCATTAATACCAAATACCCAAGATATTCTTGTAATGAAGTGATTAGGATTTCTTCTAACTTCCTCTTCACCTTGATATTTAGTTAAACCATAAACACTTTGTGGGTTTGTTTTATCTTCTTCGTTATAGTAACCTTCTTTAGTTCCATCGAATACATAATCAGTAGACATATAAACTATCTTGGCTCCAACTTTAATTGAAGCATCAACGATATTCTTAGTTCCTTCTACATTAACCTTTTCACAAGCTTCTTTTTCTTCTTCAGCTTTATCAACTGCAGTCCATGCTGCACAGTGGAATATTACATCTGGTTTGTAAGCTTTAATAACTTCCATTACTTGATCCTTATCTGTAATGTCCATTTCTTTACTAGTAGGAGCTAAAATATCATATTCTCCTCTATTATGTAATTCTTTTACAATATCGTATCCTAATTGACCAGTTACACCTGTTACTAAGTATCTTCTCTTAGCTCTTGTGAAATTAACACTTGTTTCACTAAGTGGTTTTCTTACTTCATCTTTTTCAGATATAAGTGGTGTATCTATACCATATTTTTTTAATAAGTCATAAATAGATAATTTTTCTACTTTATATTCTTCTTCAGGATTTTCTCTAGTATATAAGTTAACTACCATATCTGGATCTTTATATGATATGCCACCTTCTTTTCTAGTATTGTATTCATTATCTACATAATACTCAAATAATGAATTATCTTCTAAAGCTAGATAAGCATGTGCATATCCTCTTGGTACAAATAGAAATGTTCCATTTTCTGGTGTCAATTCTACTGCAACTGTTTCTCCGTATGTAGGAGAATCTTTTCTAATATCTCTTACAATATCTATTACTCTACCTCTTACACATCTTACCATTTTAGCTTGGCAATATGGATCTTCTTGATAATGTAATCCTCTTAGGATTCCTTTACCACTCATTGAATCACTAAATTGACTAAATTTATTAAATCCCAAATGATTTAATTCATCTATAGTAACTGATTCAAAGAATCCTCTAGCATCACCAAATCTTCTTGGATCAACTATTAAACAATCAGCTCCATTAGTATCTGTAATTGTTAAGTTTTTATATTTTTTCATTCTTTATCTCCTTCTCTGCAACTTTCATTAAGTAATTTCCATAAGTATTCTTATTTAATAAAATAGCTCTCTTAGATAATTTTTCTAAAGATAACCATCCATTAGAATAACCAATAAACTCAGGACAACAAATAACGATATCTTTATTCTTTTCGATTGTTCTAATCATACTTGATGCTTCTAATAATGATTCAAAAGTACCAGTATCAAACCAAGTATAACCTTCTCCAAGTATACTTGCTTTTAATTTACTTTCTTGTAAATACATATCATTTAAAGTAGTAATTTCTAATTCACCTCTAGCAGAAGGTTTAACTTCTTTAGCTTTTTTAGAAACTCCCTTTGGATAGAAATATAATCCTGTAATAGCATAATCACTCTTTGGTTGTTTTGGTTTTTCTTCTACAGACAATACATTATTGTATTTATCTATTTCCATAATACCGAATCTTTCTGGATCTTTAACTTGGTAACCGAAGATAGTTGCATATCCATCTTCAGCATTCTTAACTGCTTTTTGTAATTCAGTAGCTAAACCATTACCATAATAGATATTATCTCCTAATACCATTGCACAAGGATTATCTCCAATAAATTCTTCACCTAAAATAAATGCTTGTGCTAAACCATCTGGAGATGGTTGAATAATATAAGATAAATTAATACCAAATTGACTTCCATCACCTAATAATCTTATAAATCCTGCTTGATCTTCTTTAGTAGTAATAATAAGAATATCTTTAATACCAGCTTGCATTAATACTGATAATGGATAAAAGATCATTGGTTTATCATATACAGGAACTAATTGTTTACTAGTAGCTTCTGTAATTGGATATAATCTTGTTCCAGTTCCACCAGCTAAGATAATACCTTTTACATTATGATCAACTACACCAGCATTTAATAGTTCATCTATTTCAACATTATAATAACTTTCAAATTGTTTTAATTCTTCTGCACTAATCTTTCTAGTACCTTTCTCGATTTTAATAATTGCGTCTCTTCCAAGGCCCAATTCTTTGCCGACTTCCTCTTGTGTTAAGTCTTTACTTTCTCTAATTTCTTTGAGTAATTTTCCAACATTTTCGTTTTTCATAAAAAACCTCCTAAACCCATAATAACAAAAAATGTTGCAAAATGCAACATTTTTAGTAACTATTTTTGTTTTCCTTCTATCTCTTTTATAAGGCCTTTAATAATTGGCGTAAATTGATCAGAAGCATTAACATAGTCTTTATTAATTGTCTTTTTTTGCTTCTTTGATATTTCATCAAAATTATCTAGTAATTTAGTAATTTCTTCTGAAATAGAATCAGCATCACAATTTTCAACAGATATTATATTATCATTGAAATAACTAATATCCTTGTTTGCAAAATTGTTTGTAATAGTTTTAATACCAAAAGAAGACATTTCCAATGGTGGATAACTTGGATGAGGTGATACCATCAATGAAATACCCATATATGATTCTTCCATTGTTTTAGCATAATCATCTAAACTTAATTTACCAACTGATTTAACAGTTGCATTATCTTTGATTATTGCTTCACTATGTTCCTCACCCATAGATATAACTTTCCAATCTTGAACATCATCACGCTCTTTAAAAGCTTTCATTAAAGCTTCAACAATTATTTCAAAAGCGTTTCTATATGTTCCAGGTCTTCCATAAACTACTATTTGTTTTTTTCTTTCTCTCTCTTTATCATTTAATAAATGATCTTTCAATTTATCATTTAAAATTGGTGAGAAATAATATTTATTTTCAAAACTATAATTATTTTTTTCAAAATAATCCATTAATTCTTTTGAATTAAATACAGCTGTTGTTGGAATACCCAAATGATATGTCTTTTCGGCACAGCAATACTTACTAGACCATGGATAAAAATATGGTTCATAATCTTGAATAAAATATATTAACTTATTATATTTATCCATATTATAGTAATTCTTTTGCCAATCAATAACTGGCTTAATATTATAAGCAGTCCACCAAGCAGTTGCTATAAAAATATCATTTTCAGCTACCAACAAATTACAATTCCCTTTTTCACCAATAAATACTACTTGTTTATCAAAATCACATTTTTCTAAACAATCAACAAGTGTATAATCAGGATAATTATCTAAATCATCTGATTTTGTAGGTAAATCAATAATAACAATTCTCTTTTCAAAATTCTTATCATTAAATTGATTGAAGAATTTCATTGCTGTTGCTATTCCACCAAACACTTTATCTTTATTTAATGTAGGAATCAAAATATTGATTCTATATTTTTTATTAATTGTTGTAGGATATGGTGTAATATCCTTCAACTCAGATGTAGTATAATTGATTGCTTTAGGACTTTCTTTTATTTCAATATGTCTAATTTTTCTATATATTTTAACTGCAAGTTTACTCTTTAACAAAGTCTTTCTAGTAAATCTATAAATAGACACTAATGGTTTAATTCCTCTAAAGAAATTTTTGATTTTTTCCTTTTTAGACATACTCTTCTTTTTAAGATCATCACTTTTTTCAATAGGAATACATGATTCGTAATCTAAATTTGGATTATAGAAAGGATCTCCATTTTTCCAATACTTAGTGTAAAGAATTTTAGAGAACTTATAATCAATATCAGGAATATAAGCGTCTCTAGATTTAGATTCTAAATGAATCAACTTTGTATATGGTATATATATATTTCTATAACCTGCTTCATATGCTCTTAAACACATCTCTATGTCACTACCACATATAATAAAGTTCTCATCAAAACCACCAATTTTATCAATGGTTTTTCTTGATATTGCCATACAAGCCCCTGTAAGTGCCAAAACATTTCTTGATACCATAGGAGATACAAAAGTTACTCCAGCATGAACTGGGTTCATCTCTTTATATAAATGATCTGCATAACCATTTAATCCTAATACAACTCCACCATGTTGAATAGTACCATCTTCATATAAAAGTAATGGACCAACAACACCGACTTCATCTCTTAGTGCATTTTCACACAATAATTCAAGCCAATTTTCTTCAATTATAATTGTATCATTATTTAAGAACACAAAAACTTCAGCATCAGAATTATTAATTCCAAAATTTTGTAACTTTGACCAATTAAATTCAAAATCAGCATTTATTACTCTTACTCTTTTATCTAACTTTTTAACTTCATCAAACCACTTAAATGTCAATTCATTTTGACTCCCATTATCAATAATTGTAATTTGATAATTTTCATAAGTTGTTTTAGAAATAATACTTTCTACACATTCCTTAGTTAGATACCATTTATCTTTCATTGGAATGATAATATCAACTTTTTTATTCTTTAATAAATCAAAACGAGCTTGATATACAAATAAATAATCTGTTTCTTCTGCATGAGCTATGTTACCATAAACTCTTTTCAAATGAGCATCAAGAGCATCTAAACCAGCTTTTTGTGCATATGGCTTAGCATCACTATTTTGAGCAGTAGATTCTTCAGTAGATAACCAATTATATAGTATTTTAGGCAAATGACATATATTTTTTGTTTCTTCAGTAATTCTTAAGATATAGTCATAATCCTGTGCTCCATCATATTTTGATTTAAAGTCACCAACTTTTTCTACTACACTCTTCTTTACTACTAAGAAATGACAAATATAATTTTGTGAATATAATAAATCTTGACTAAAATCTGGTTTATAGAATTTATTTAAAACTTTACCTTTTTCATCTATTATTTGTTCATCAGAATAAATAACATCAGGATTCTTTTCGTTTATTATATTTATAACATCTTCAATAGCGGTTGCTTCCAATATATCATCATGATCAAGGAAAGATATATATTCTCCATTTGCTAATTTTAAAGCTGCATTTGTATTGTCTGAAATACCCAAGTCCTTTTCTGAACGATCATATTTAATATCTAATTTTTCACTATATTCATCAACTATAGTTTTAACATCGCTTTTTAATCCACCATCCGAAATACATACTTCGAAATCATCGGAAGTTTGATTTACAAGTGAATCTAAAGTCTTTTTAAACCTTTTATGATCAACGTTATAAACAGGTATTATAATACTTATCTTTTTCATTTTTGCACCACATCTCATTGTAATATTTTTAAGAAATATTAATTAATTCTCATTTTTTAGAGCCTTCATTCTATGTTTCCCTTAGCAAACTATTATAACATCTAAGAATTAAGATGTAAATTTATTAAAGCCCTTTTTACAGTTTTTAACTCTTTATTTTTTAATCTTCATCGATTAAACTGCAAACTAGTTCAACCATCTTATCTCTATTACTTTCATACTTATTTGGTTTGAACTTTTTAACCATCTTTATCTTATCTTCTAACTCATCTAAGTCAGTACATCCAATGATATAACCCATCTTATCAAAGTTATTAATAATCTGTAATTGATGGTCATTAATATGTTCTCCATATTTTTCTAATCTAGGTACTGCAATTACTTTCTTATCTTTATTTAAACCAGTAACAATACTACCTACACCACCATGTGTAATTAGATAATCACATTTGCCCATCAATTCATCAAAGTCATCTAAAGGTATTAAGTCAAATATCTTCATATTCTTTGATTCATATTTAGTACAACCTGCTTGAACAACAACTTCACCCTTAATA
>CAMJMP010000008.1 GCA_946407055.1 uncultured Mycoplasmatota bacterium
TATGGCTTATAATAGAAGAAAAAGAAAAGTTAAAAAGAATATTCCTGAAGCACAAGCTCATATTCATTCAACATACAACAATACAGTAGTTACTATTACTGATAAAGATGGTAACGCTATTAGTTGGGCTTCTGCTGGAACTATCGGATATAAGGGAAGTAAAAAGAAAACTCCATTTGCAGCAGGTATGAGTGCTGAAGCAGCAGCTAAAGCAGCTATGGATAGCGGAGTTAAAAAAGTAGAAGTATTTGTTAAAGGTTTAGGTGCAGGACGTGAAAATGCAATCCGTTCATTACAAACTGCTGGCTTAGAAATTACAACAATCAATGATGTTACTCCAGTTCCACATAATGGATGCCGTCCACCAAAACGTCCAAGAAATTAATTGAGAGAGGGGCTTTAAGGATATGTTAAGATTTGAAAAACCAGAATACAAAATTACAGAATATATAGAAAGTAATCACTATGGAAAATTTGAACTAGAACCACTTGAAAGAGGTTTTGGTACAACTATCGGTAATGCTTTAAGAAGAGTTATGTTATCTTCATTACCAGGTAGTGCAATCACTTCAGTAAAAATTGAAGGTGTAATGCATGAATTCCAAAAAATCGATGGTGTTGTTGAAGATGTAACAGCTATCGTATTAGCATTAAAAAGTGTAGTAATTAAAAATCATTCCGGAGAAGACAAAGTTATCAGATTATATGCTGATAAAGAAGGCGCTGTAACTGCCGGAGATTTAGAAATCGATGCAGACTTAGAAATCGTTAATCCAGAATTAGTAATCGCTAACCTTGTTAAAGGTGGAAAACTAGAAATGGAAATGACTGTTTCTAATGGCCGTGGATATGTAGATTCAAAAACTAATCAAAAATTATTAGGAGAAAACAAAGCTGGTGTTATCGCTATCGATTCACTATATTCTCCAATTGAATTAGTAAGCTATGAAGTAGAAGACGCTCGTGTTGGTCAAAACGAAAACTTCGACAAATTAATCATGAACGTTTATACAAATGGAGCTATAACTCCAGAAGAAGCTATGGCTTTAGCAGCTAGAATCTTAATCGAACATTTTAATATCATAACAGATCTAAACTCAATTAGTGACGTATCAGGTTTAATGGCTGAAAAGAAAGTAGACACAATAACTAAGACTTTAGAAACTCCAATTGAAGAAATTGAATTCTCTGTTCGTGCATATAACTGCTTAAAGAGAGCAGGAATCAATACTGTTCAAGACTTAATTTCTAAGAAAGAAGTTGAAGTTACTAAGATCCGTAACTTAGGAAAGAAATCTTTAAAAGAAGTTATTGATAAAGTAAAAGAAATGGGACTTAAGTTCCGCGATTAAAAATATACAAGGAGGTAAATACTAATGGCAAATTATAGAAAATTAAATAGAGAAAAAGGTATTAGAAGAAGTATCCTTGCTAGTTTAACAAAAGACGTAATCTTAAATGAATCAGTTGTTACTACTGAAGCTAGAGCTAAAGAAGTAAGAAAATTCGTTGATAAGATGGTTACTTATGGTAAAAGAGGTACTTTAGTATCAAGAAGAAAAGCATTAGCTTTCTTAAACAATGATACTGTTGTTGTAGATAAAATATTTAATGAATTAGCTAAACGTTATGAAACTAGAAATGGTGGATATACAAGAATTCTTAAATTAAAAGAAAGAGTTGGAGACGACGCTCTAACAGTAAAATTAGAACTAGTTTAATAGTTCTTTTTTTGTGGTTTAAATAAGATAAGTTTATTGAAATCTTGATTTCTTTATGATATTATTATATTAGTCTAAGAATAAGAGGGTGTTTATAATGGCAGATAAAGTGAAAGTATTAGCAGATTTATCTACGTTAACTAAGATGTGCCGTTCAAAAAGTGATGGGGCAACTCTAGTAATAGAAGAAAAGGAAATAAACAACAAAATTGCTGATTTAAAAGCAGAAATAGAAGAAGAAAAAAGCACATCAGCAGAAGATAACTATGATACAAGCGCTGAAATGGCAGATCGTAACATAGAAATTATTAGTAAAAAGATTATTCAAAATCTACGTAGTGATCTAAAAATCAAAAACTCTGAAATGGATAAACTAAAAGTTGAAGAAGAAGAAAAGAGTAATGATTTAAACAATACAAAGAGAACTCGTAAGAGTTATGAAAAATATATCGCTAGTATGCAAGATAGAATTGCTAATTCAACTGACCAAGAAGTTATTGAACGTTACAACACTTTAATCAGCAATACTGAAGAAAAGATTAAAAACGTTGATAGAATTCTTACTGGACTTGAAGAAGCTTATGCTGAAGTTCAAACCAAAATCAATGCTGTATCTGACGATATAAACGTTACCGAATTGAATATTAGCAAAAAACAAGAACAACTTTCAGAAGCTCAAAAGAACTTAGAAAGTAAAGATACTTATATAGATAAAACTAAAGCAGATCGTACAGAAAAGAAAGTTAAAGAACTTGAAGAAAAAGTTGATAAGTTAACTGCTAGACTAGAAGAAATACATAACGATCCTAAATATCTTGAAGCAAAAATTAAAGATATTATTCAAGAAGGTGAAGATGCATTTGATGCTAGAGACTATCTAGTTAAGTTATTAAATAAGTGTTCTAAAGTTCCTTACATGAATGTAGATATTGATAATGCTCTAGAAGAAGAACTATTAAGAGCTACTCAAGCAAGAGATGCCTTTGCTAATGAAATAGATAGCAAGACATACGATGTAATGGAAACAGTTAATCCAGAACAAATCAGAGTAGAATACTTAAATACACGTATTGAAAAATGGAATGAAGAGTTAACAGCTCTTGAAAATAAAATAGCTTCAATCGATAAAGATGATGAATTCGATTATGAAAATAAAACTAAGACATTAGATGGCTTAATCGATTCATTAAGACAAGAATTAGTAGATTACAAGAAGGCTTATGAATCAGAACCAGAAAGTAATCTAACTCAAAAAGCTACTTTAAAAGTTGCTTTAGATGAAAAACAAGCTGATTTAAATGCTGCTATTGAAATAGCAAGTAAATTCAGAAAAGATGAAGCACATGATATTGCTGATGCATCACATATGATTAAAGTTGATGTAGAAGAACTAAAAGAAAAGATTGAAAAAGCAAATAACGAAATCGAAGAAATAAAGAGTAGACTAATGTCTAAGAAATCTGGTATGATAGATATCGGTGCTCAAAATAGAGACCGTGAAAAACTAAAAGAATTAGCAAAAGTTGTTATCGATATCAAACATCGTCGTACATTTGAAGAAAAACCAATCGAGATTGCTAAGAGATTAGAATCAGAACTTGGTTTAGACTTAGTTAATGCAGCATTCAATGAAGCACCTGCTTCTGATCCAGTTGTTTCAGAAGAACCTAGAGGTGTAAAAGTTGTTGACGAAAAAGTTATTGAAACTAACAAGGTAGAAACTGAAGAAAAACCAGCAGAAGAAACTCCTGCTGAAGAACCAGTTCCTGTAGTTGATGTACCAACAAATGACCTTGCTGCTGAACTAGATAACTATATTGCTAATCTTGAAAGTCCAGCTGCATAATAAGGAGAGATAATAATGGGTTTAAAAACAAATACAATAATAAGCTTGGAAAATAACGAAAAATACGTTGTCCTAAATGAAACAATGTATGGAGGAGTTAAATATTTCCTAGTTATGGGAGTAGATGATGAAAGAAATGTCATTCCTACAAACGTAGCTATAGTTGAAGAAATTATTGATGGTGCCGATACATATGTAGATCGTGTAAAAGACCCAGAGTTAATAATTATCTTAACTAGAATACTTAAATCACAGATATAAAAAGACAAATTAAATTTTGTCTTTTTTTTCTTATACTTCAGTGTTATAATAAATAACTAATTAAAGGAGAATGTATATGAATCTATTTACTTTAGTATTACAAATACTACTTACAATACCTCTAACAATTATCTTAAACTACATTAACAAGAAAGATAACAAAGTAATCAATCGTTTATTAATACCTACTTTCTATATCGTATTAGTAGCTGCTTTATTACCAATAGTTAAAGAAAATATCTTCTTAATTGTAATATTTGAAATATTTGTTAGAAATTTCTATATAACTAATGTAGTTAATGTAGAAAAACAAAACTCTGGAATTGGTTTTATAATTGAATCTATTCTAAGTGTAGCAATAAGCTTATTTGCTTATAACTACTTTATCTCTCAAGTTGATACTGTAGTACCTGCACCAGAATCAATTAAACCATTCTTATGGTTCTTACTAATTCTTTATGTTACTTATCTTTATAATGCAAGTACTAAAGAAAGAAAAGAACAATCTGCAATTAAAACTAAGAAGAGAAGAAAAGAACAAACAATAATGCAATATGCTAAGTTTAAAAATCAATACTATCAAAATGTTAAGAGTAGAAATGATGTAATCAACAACTTAGCTTATTCAATCATGATTTTCGAAGACTCAAGAAAACCAAAAGTAAATAGAAAAGTATCTGAATATATTGGTGCTATTGCAAAGACTGAAAGAAAACAAGGTATCATGCAAGTAACATCATACAATCATATAACTGATGAAGAAAGTATTAAAATAGTTATGGATGAAATGGAAGCTATCAACAAGAAAGAAAAACTAAAAGGAAGAGAACAATTAGAACAACTTCTTTCTAGATATAATCCTGATGAAAAAGCAGAAATTATTGAAATCTATAATCAAATAACTGAATTCTTAAAAAAATAAAGCACTTATGTGCTTTTTATTTGCTTTAAATTCTTTAGTGTGCTACAATACTTTACAGAAAACGTTGAAGGCGAACCAAGTAGTTATATTTAGTTCTTAACTTAGAGATTGAGTGTCACCGGCTGAAAGCACTCGAAGATAAAAAATATAATGAAATTCATCGTTGGAGTTTTGTCGTACATAGATGCGTTATATCTATATAAAGTGCTAGAGTATCTAGAATTAGGGTGGTACCGCGGATTAATATTCGTCCCTTAGTTTTAGATTTTTTTTATTGGAGGGAAAAAGAATGAAAGAACAAGTTGAAAAATTAAAATCTGAAGTTCTACAAAAGATTGAATCTGCAAAAGATTTAAAAGAAGTAAATGATCTAAGAGTAGAATATCTAGGAAAGAAAGGACCAATCAATGAATTAACATCTCATATGAGAGAATTAGATGCTAAAGGCAAAAAAGAATTCGGTATGGTTTTAAATGACTTAAAACAAACTGTAACTGCTGCTTTAGATGAAAAGAAGAATGCCTTTGAAACTGCTGAATTAAATGCTAAGTTACAATCAGAAAAAATCGATGTAACATTACCAGCAACTAAAATCCCAGTTGGTGCTCCAAACATTCTAGAGAAGATCATTGAAGAAGTAGAAGAAGTATTTATGTCTATGGGTTACGATGTAGTAGATGGACCAGAAATAGAAGAAGATAAATATAACTTTGAAATGTTAAATATTCCAAAAGGACATCCTGCTCGTGATGCTCAAGATACATTTTATATAGAAGATGAAAGTATATTATTAAGAAGTCAAACTTCACCAGTTCAAGTAAGAACTATGTTAGCTGCTGGTGGTAAAGAACCAGTTCGTATGATCTGCCCTGGTAAGACATACCGTCGTGATGCTGATGATGCAACTCATTCACATCAATTCATGCAAATTGAAGGTTTATTAGTAGATAAGAATATTAGATTATCTGACTTAAAAGGAACATTCGATGTAATAGCTAAGAAACTATTCGGTGAAGATTGTGTAACAAGATTTAGACCATCTTACTATCAATTTACTGAACCATCAGTAGAAACAGATATCTCTTGCTTCGTATGTAAGGGTAAAGGTTGCCCTTTATGTAAGAACACTGGATGGATCACAGTAAGTGGAGCAGGTATGGTACATCCTAATGTATTAAGAGGATGTGGCTATGATCCAAAAGAATGGTCTGGCTTTGCTTTCGGTTTCGGTGCTGAAAGATTAGCAATGTTAAAATATGGTATCAATGATATCAGGACATTCTATCAAACAGATTTAAGAGAGTCAGCGACTTTCGATAGAAAGGATGTGTAATTATGATATCTCTAAATTGGTGCAAAGATTATGTTGATATAGAAAATGAAGACCTACATGAACTAGCAGTTAAAATAACTAAAGCTGGTGTTAATGTAGAAAAAGTTATGGATGCTCGTATTGAACACTTAGTAATAGGGGAAGTAAAAGAATGCGTAGATCATCCAGACAGTGACCACTTACATGTTTGCCAAGTTGATGTTGGTGATAAAGTAACACAAATCGTTTGTGGAGCTTCCAATGTAAGAAAAGGAATCAAAGTTCTAGTTGCTCTTCCTGGTTGTGTATTACCTGGTAATTTTGAAATTAAAGCAGGTAGCATTCGTGGCCAAGAATCAAATGGTATGATTTGTGCATTATTTGAACTAGGACTAGAAGAAAAGAATGATGAAACATACGCTAAAGGTATTGCAGAATTAGATACTGATTTACCAGCAGGTACAGATGCTAATATCTATTTAGGAACTGATGATACAGTATACGAATTAGATATTCATAAACATCGTAATAACGATTGTTATTATCATATTGGTTTCGCTTATGAAATAGCTAGTATCTTAAATAAGAAAGTAACATTACCTGAAGCTGATTATAAAGAAGATAAAGATAGTATTGATAAATATGTATCACTAAAAGTAGATACAGATAAATGTCCATACTATACTGCTAAGATGGTTAAAAATGTTGTAATTAAAGAATCTCCTGATTTCATTAAAAAGAGATTAATTGCAGCAGGTATGAGACCAATCAATAATGTTGTAGATATTTCTAACTATGTAATGTTAGAGTATGGTAACCCATTACATTTCTTCGATGCTGCTAAACTAGGAAAAGAAATCTTAGTAAGACAAGCTGAAGAAAATGAACCTATAACTACACTAGATAATCAAGATAGAGTATTAACTAGTGGTGATATCGTAATTACTGATGGTAAAAAACCAGTATGTATCGCCGGAGTTATGGGTGGTTTAAATACTGATGTTGATGAAACAACAAAAGATATCGTAATTGAAGCAGCTATCTTCGATGCAGTAAGTATTCGTTACACTGCTGCTCGCTTAGATCTAAAGAGTGAAGCATCTATTAGATATGGTAAAGGTTTATCATATGAATATACTAATGCTGCTATGGATAGAGCTTGCTACTTACTAGAAAAATATGCAGATGCTACAGTTCTATCTGGTAAATTAGTACATGATAAAGTTGATAAAACTCCTAAAGTAGTTGAATTCAAAACTGAAGAAGTATCTATATTATTAGGATTAGAATTAACTGATAAAGATGTTGAAACAGAATTAGATAGATTAATGTTCCCATATGAATTAAATAAAGGAACATTCAAAGTAACTATTCCAACAAGAAGATTAGATATAGATCCAAATGTTAATGATATAGCTGAAGAAATAGGTCGTCTATATGGATATGAAAATTTAGAATCTACTTTACCAAGAGTACCAGTACGTCGTGGTAGATACATTGGTGATGTAGGAATTAGAAAAGAAGTATCTAAAAGATTAAGATTACTTGGTTTAAATGAAACTAAGACTTATACATTAACATCTCCAGAAATGGCTAAACTATTTAAATATGAAGATAAACAACCTGTTGTTTTACCAAATCCAATGAGTAGTGATAAATCAGTTATTAGAACAACAATCCTACCTTCATTAATAAATGTTTATGAATATAATAAAGCTCGTAAAGTAGAAAACATTAATATCTACGAAATAGCTAAGACATATGATTCAGAATATAATGAAGATTCTAAGATTGCTATGTTAATGAAAGGATCATATTCAATCAATAACTGGCAACATACAACTACTAAATGTGATTTCTATATCTTAAAAGGAATCATCGAAAATCTATTAGATTATCTAGGATTCAAAAATAGATATACATTTGTAGCTAGTGAAATCCCAGAATTACATCCTGGTATGTCAGCTAAGATTTTATTAGATAGAGAAGAGATAGGTGTTATTGGTAGAGTTCATCCTTCTTATAAGAAAGAAGAAATCTACGTAGCAGAATTATCTTTAACTAAACTATATAACAAAACAATTAAACCATTAAAATATAAAGAAGCATCTAAGTATCCAGAAATCGAAAAAGATATGGCTTATGTTGTATCTAAAGATGTTGAATCAAGTGTTATTCAAGATCAAATTAAAAAATCTGGTGGCAGATTACTTGATAGTGTAGAAGTATTCGATATCTATGAAATGGATAATGAAAAATCTATCGCTTACAAACTAATCTTCAAGGATCCTTCTCGTACACTTTCTGATGAAGAAGTAATGGAAGTATTTAATAAGATTATCAATGAAGTTGAAGCCAAAACCGGTGCAAAACTTAGAAGTTAATAAAAAGAGTACAGAAATGTGCTCTTTTTTACATTTTTTTAATAACAAATGTTGACAAACAAATCTGTTTTTAATATAATGTTAATAACAGAAGGAGAAAAGTGAAAAAACCACTAATGTTTACATTGATAATAACAAATAAGTAAAAAGGAGAGAAATAATTATGAAAATAGGAAAGAAAAAAGATATAATAGAAATTGAAGAAGCTTTATTCGTAATCGATATGAATAATGGTTTTTGCAACAAAGGTTTACTTGCAGATCCATCAATCAAAAGAATAGTACCAGCAATTAAGAAATTAATTGAAGCGGTATTAAGAAAAGGTGAAGGATTATTCTTTGTTAACGATGAACATACAGAAGATAGTGTTGAACTTGAAAGATATCTAAGACACTGTATGGGTGATGAAGAATCTGAAACCATTGATGAATTCAACGAATACAAACCATATGCACATAAAGAATTCCGTAAGAATTCTAGAAATGCTATCTTTGCACCAGGTATGATGGAAATGTTACTACAAATGAAAAAACTTAAAAGAGTAGTAATAGTAGGTTGTTGTACAGACTTGTGTGTACAAAACTTTGCTTTAGCACTTCGAGATTTCTTCGATCAATTCAACATGCATGTTGATGTAATCGTTCCAAAAGAAGCAGTAGAAACTTATGACATACCGGGAGTTCATGATCGAGAAGAAAAGAACCAAAGAACTTACTCAATATTTGAAGATAACGGTATAAAGCTAGTCAAAACATTGAAAGAAGGAGAATAAAATGGAAAGAAACTACACAATGATGACCGACCTATATGAGTTAACAATGGGTCAAGCTTATTTTAAACAAGGAAAGGAAAACGATATTGCTGTATTTGATATTTTCTTTAGACAAAACCCATTTGGTAAAGGTTATGGTGTAATGGGTGGTCTACATGAAATAATAGACTTCCTAAAGAAAGCTCATTTTACAGATGCAGATATCGATTATCTAAGAGGAAAGAAATTATTTGATGAGGAGTTCTTACAATATTTAAAAACATTTGAATTCCATGGAAGCGTATATGCTATTCCAGATGGAACTCCAGTATTTGCTAACGAACCAATCGTAACAGTAAAAGCTCCATTAATTGAAGCACAAATAATTGAAACAATTTTATTAAGTTATGTTAATGCCGGTATTTGTTATACTACTGCAGCTAAACGTGTTACTGAAGCAGCTGGTGAAATACCTATTATGGAATTTGGTGCTCGTCGTGCCCTAGGACCAGATACAGCATGTATGGCTAGTACCTATGCTGTAATTGGTGGATGCGTTGCAACATCAAACGTTTTAGCAGGTGAAGAAAACGACATCCCTATCAGTGGAACATTCGCTCACTCATTCGTAACATCATTCGATACTGAATATGAAGCATTCATTGCATATGCTGATACATATCCAGATAACTGTATTTTATTAGTAGATACATTTGATGTTTTAAGAAGTGGTGTACCAAATGCTATTAAGACAGCTAAATACTTAAGAGAAAAAGGTCACGAATTAAAAGGAATCAGAATTGATTCAGGTGACTTAGCTTACTTATCTAAAGAAGCTAAAAAGATGTTTGATAAAGCAGGATACCCAGATGTTAAAATCTGTATCTCTAATGGTTTAAAAGAACATACTATTCATTCATTAAAAGCTCAAGGAGCAGTAATCAACTCTATTGGTTTAGGAGACAATATAGTTCTTCCTGATCAAGCTAGAGTAGGTTGTGTTTATAAACAAGTTGCTCTTAAATCTGAAGGTAAATACACTGCTAAGATTAAAGCAAGTAATGATGAAGCTAAAGCTATCACACCAGGTTATAAAAAAGTATATCGTTTCTATGATAAAGAAACTGGCTTCGCTTTAGGTGATGTTATTGCTCTTCATGATGAAAAGATACCAACAGATACATACACATTAGTTGACCCATTAAATGAAGAAAACAAAACAACATTAACTAACTACAATGTTCGTCCATTACAAGAAACAATCTTTAAAGATGGAGAATTAGTATATGAAGATCCATCAATAATGGAAAAGAAAGAATATTGTACAAAACAAATGGAAACATTGTATCCAGAAGTAAAAAGAGAAGAAAATCCACATGGATACTATGTTGACTTATCTCTTGAATTATTAGACTTAAAGAAGAGAATGTTAAGAGCAGCTAAAGAACAAAAGGTAGAATACGACAAATAGATTAGGGGGATCTAAATGAATCAATTTGAAGAAAGCCGAAACAAATACAAAGTAAAAGAAAAGAAACTAATTTCAACTTATAGAGATGGTTATATTGGTAAGAATATTTACGAAGTAACACTTAATAATGGTGTTACGAGAAAGGTAGAACAAATAACAAAAGCTGGCCGTGAAGGTGATGCCGTTATTATCATACCTATTACTAAAGATAATAAATATGTAGTTATAGTTGAATCTAGACCAAATACTAGAGAAACTACATGTATTGAATTCCCAGCTGGTATGGTAGATTCTGGTGAAGACCATGCTACTGCAGCAGCTAGAGAATTATTAGAAGAAACAGGATACAAACCAGAAAAGTTAGTTGAATTAGAATGGCACTACCAAGATCAAGGATGTAGTGGAGCTATTATTAAGTCTTTCGTAGCTTATAACTGTGAACGTGTTCAAGACCAAAGACTAGATGACACAGAAAGTATTGATTCATTTGAACTAACAGAAGAAGAAGTTAACGATTTAGCTCTAAATAATGAAATAACAGATTCTGGTAGTAGATTAGCATATTTTACATATACATTAAAAAAGCAAAATAAGGCATTATAAGAGATTTTATTAATATTTCGTAAAAGTATAGGAATAAAACATAAAAACCTCTTAAAACGTCTAAAAATATATAAAGAAAGGATGTAATTATATGGATTTTAATGCACAAGAGCATGCAACCAAGATAATAGACTTTATTAGAGACTATTATCAAAAGAATAACTTAGGAGGAGTAGTACTAGGTATTAGTGGTGGTAAAGACTCTGGTGTTGTAGCTGGCTTATTCGCTAAAGCTATTGGACCAGAAAACGTTATCGGTGTAACATTACCATGCCATAGTAAATCACAAGATGCTACTGACGCAGTTCTAGTAGCTGAAAAGTTTGGTTTCAAACTAATTAATCTAGATTTAACTTCAGTATATGATCAATTCGAAGAAGAAGCTAAAAAGATAGATGATTTCGTAGTAAGTGAAGATAGTGAAATTAATTTAAAACCAAGATTAAGAATGTCATCAGTATATTACTTAGCACAAATGTATACTAAGAAAACTGGTAAAGTATACTTAGTAGCAGGTACAGGTAATAAATGTGAAATCTACGTAGGTTACTTCACTAAAGGTGGAGATGGAGTATCTGATATTAACGTATTAGGTGACTTAACCGTAGAAGAAGTAATCAAAGTAGGAGAAGTAATTGGTGTACCAGAACAAGTACTATATAAAGCACCAAGTGATGGCTTAAGTGGAAAAACAGATGAAGATAGATTAGGATTCACTTATGCTGATGTAGCAAAAGTAATCAATGGTGAACCTGTTGATGAAAATGTTAAAGCAGTAATCGAAAGAAAACATGCTGCTAATCAACATAAATTCAATATACCTATCTATAAAAAATAAAAAAGGGCAAGAAAGAAGGCTTGGAATGTCTAAAATCGGAGTTTTTGTAGGAAGCTTTAATCCTGTTCATGAAGGACACATTAAAGTAGTTAATTATTTACTAGAAAACAATTACGTTGATAAAGTACTATTATTACCAACACCAAACTACTGGGATAAACAAGATTTAATCCCTGTAGAAGATCGTCTAAACATGTTAAGAGTCTATGAAACTGATAAAATAATCGTAGATGATAAACATAATGACTTCCCATATACTTACCAAGTATTAAGAAGTTTAAAAGAAGACTATGATGACGAACTATATTTAATAATGGGTGCTGATAACATAGAAAACTTTTATAAATGGCGTAATGTAGATGAAATACTATTAAACAAAATAATAGTATTAAATAGAAATAATATAAATATTAACAAATACTTAAAAAAATATCCTAAAGAACAATTCATTCCAGTTACTGACTTCCCATTCATTAATGTCTCTTCTACAGAGATTAGAAATGGAAAATTTAAACACATCCATCCAGAAGTAATTAAATATATAAAAGATCATAATTTATATCAGGGGGAATAATTATGAACAATAAAGGAGTTGGAGTATTATGTTTGATGAACAAAAAACAATAGAATTCTTCAATCGTATTATTAATGCTCCAGAGATTTCTGATGAAGAAATTGAAGCAAACGTAGCTAAGTTTCATGAATACTTATCTTTAACACATATGTGTGATGAAGATACATTAGAAAAACTAGGTAAAATAGTTGAATGTCTTCATGAAATACTTGTTATTAGAAATACAATTGGTTACGTAGATGTAAGTACATTACTATTAGCAGA
>CAMJMP010000009.1 GCA_946407055.1 uncultured Mycoplasmatota bacterium
TCTGATTCAGTTAGTTGGATTTGTTGTTTTTCTTGTTGTTCTTGTTCTTTTTCTTCTTCAGGTGTATTTGGTATTACGATAGTTATTATGAAAATGATAGCTATGATAACAAATATAACTATACCTATAATATTTCTTATATGGTTATATTTATTAACAGCATTTTCTATTTTGTTAACAGTATTTTCCACTTGTTCTTGACTAATATTATTTAAATCCATAAGACTCATCTCCTACCTTTTATTATACACTATAGGAGTATAGATTTCATATTCATCAGGAAGTTGGTCGACAATAATTTGACCATTATTATATTTATGAGTTAAGTAGGCAGCTTTATCTGCTTCGTATTGTTGATATAGACCTAGTTCTTCTGGACCTAGTGGTTTTCTAAAGTGATCACAAGGACAGATTGCTACATAAAAGTCTTTATGATTCTCTGCTGCTGTTTCTAAAATAGCATCAGTTATGCGACATGGCATTGTAGATATTAACAGGTCATAATCTTTGATATTTGTTTTATGGGAAAAGTGTTTTCTTTTTATAGTCATATTAGGGTATTCTGGCTCCATATTGATTAATAATGGATCATATAGTGTAATTGTGCCTTTTCCTATTTTTAGTTGCTCAGTGGCCACTAAATTAGCTAAAGCAGGAAATCTACCGGAAGCTATTTCTACTACTCTACAACCAATATCAAAATTCTCCATTATTTTTTGTAAATGTGCTTCGTAATAAGATGGTTTATCATATTTAACACCAATAGCTTGTTTAACTTGCATTAAAATATCTACATCATAGATATTTTCAACACTGTCTTTAAAGCAAGCTTTAATAAAATCTACTACTTCTGGTGGATAAGCATTACCATATTTTTTAAGGAATGCTCTTAATCTTCTTCTGTATTTGTTGTATTCTCTTTCTTCCATAATAAAATCCCCTAACGGGGATTTATATTATATTATTTTAGTTTCTTTGTCAAAACAGGTCCATTATTATGTAATGATTCTTTGAAGGTATAGGATTCAAAGTATAAATCTTCACCATCAATAGTACCAACTAAGAAGCCTGGTCTTGAGTGAGGATTAGAGAACAAATCATCTGATAACGTTGGTATGTGTAGACCATTATTTTTATCGTAAGTTAATTTATGAGAGTGTCCTTTTAAGTAGATTAAAGGATCTACATTAGGAATAGTTATTTGATATCTTTTGGCTGGATGTAATAAACAAATTAGATTACCTAGCCAAGTAAGATATGCTCTTTTACAACTCATAATATCAAAGTCATCGCGATGTTCCATAACCATTTTTAAATAGTTCTCTTTAATAAATGTATTAAAATCATGATTACCTAATAGAATATAATTCTTTATTGCTTCATCATATGGATAATCACATATTAGATGTTCTATTTGTCTTTCTTCATTAGCGTATTGTTGTTTTACATTAGTATAAGTACTTTGAATTAAGTCACCCCCGTGAAGGATTGTTTTAATACCATGATCTTTAGCGAACTGGTAAGCTTCTTTTTGATAATCTTCATTTTCATAAACACTACCAATATGAGTATCAGAAATAATTAAGATTTGTTTATCATCGATTGAAGCATAGGAAATATATTTTTCTAGTTCAAAGTTATAGTTTAATCTATCTAAAATAAATATTACTTCATAGTAAGGCATGTCTAGAAGTTCTGCTATTTCTCTTGGTTCATAGCCATCTTGATAAAGGCCGGTGATGGTGCTTCTTTCTTGTTTGCTAAACTCTGAAATATTCTTTTTCACGGGATACCCACCACCTTTAGTTTTATATAATAACACAAAAAAGATAGTTATTCACTATCTTTTTCATGTATTTCATTAATTAATTTTTCAATATTGTTTCCATACTCTACTGAGTTATCGAAAACAAATCTAATTTTAGGTGTATGTCTTATTTCAATTTCTTGAGATAATTTAGTTCTTAAGTAACTTGCAGTATCATCGTTTAAGTTCTTTTCTACTTCTTTATGATCCATATCACTAGTTGTAGTAAAGAATACTTTAGCTAGACCTAAATCATTAGTTACTTCTACACCTGTTATAGTTATAGTTTTTAATAGGGAGTCATGAGCTTCGACAGCACAAATCTCACTTAAGACTTGGCCGATTTCTGAACCAATTCTTTTTAATTTAACTTGATTCATCTTTTAATTTCGACCTCCTCATAACATTCTATAATATCCCCTGTTTTAATATCTGTATAGTTTTCTAGAGTTAAACCACATTCGTAACCTTTTTTAACTTCTTTAACTTGATCTTTTTCTCTTTGTAGAGATGCTATCTTAGTATCAACTATTACTACACCATCTCTTACTAATCTTGCTTTAGAAGAACTCTTAATTGTACCATCTGTTACATATGAACCAGCGATAGTTCCAACTTTAGAGAATTTAAATAGTTTACGAACTTCAGCATTTCCTAATATCTTTTCTTCGAATTCTGGATCAAGCATACCTTTCATGGCTGCTTCCATTTCTTCAACTAATTTATAGATAATAGTATATAGTCTTATATCAACACCATATTCTTTAGCCATTTCTTTAGTTGAATTAGAAGGTCTTACACAGAATCCTAGGATAATTGCATTAGATGCTTGAGCTAGTACTACATCACTTTCAGTGATAGTACCAATACCACTACGGATAACTTTTACTTTAACACCTGATACATCAATCTTTTCTAGAGCATTCTTAACTGCTTCTTCAGATCCACGTACATCAGTTTTAAGTACGACATTGATTTCTTTTGAACCAGCATCAATACTTTCGAATAAGTTATCTAATGTTACTACTTGTTTTTGGAATTTGTTATCTCTAGCTTGGATAGAACGTTTTTCAGCTACACTCTTAGCTTCACTTTCAGTTTCGAAAGCCATGAACTTATCACCAGCAGAAGGTGTTCCATTTAAACCAGTAATTTCAACTGGAGTTGATGGACCAGCTTCTACAATAGAAACTCCTTGGTCATTTTTCATTGTTCTAACTTTACCATATGTAGTACCAACTACTAGTGGGTCACCAATACGTAAAGTACCATTTTGAATTAATAATGATGCTACTCCACCAACATTTTTATCCATTTTTGATTCAATAACTGTACCTAATGAATAACGGTTTGGATTAGCTTTTAATTCTTGCATTTCAGCAATTGCTTGAATTGTTTCTAATAATAAATCAATACCTGCACCAGATTTAGCAGAGATGTCAACAAATGGAATTGTTCCACCCCATTCTTCTGGTGTGATATTGTGCTCAGCCATTTCAGTTCTAATCTTTTCTGGGTGAGCGTCAGGTTTATCTATTTTATTAACTGCAACAATTATTGGAACGTTAGCAGCTAAAGCATGGTCGATTGCTTCTTCTGTTTGAGGCATTACACCATCATCAGCAGCAACAATAATAATAACGATATCTGTGATACTTGCACCACGAGCACGCATTTCGGTAAATGCAGCATGTCCTGGTGTATCTATAAATGTTATCTTAGAACCATTATGTTCTACTTGATAAGCACCAATAGCTTGTGTAATTCCACCGTATTCAGTATCAACGATAGCACTCTTTCTAATTGTATCTAGAAGTGTTGTTTTACCATGGTCAACATGTCCCATGATAGTAACTACTGGAGGTCTTTCTTTTAAGTCTTCAGCTTTATCATTTACTTCATATTCTTCAAAATTAGAAATATCTTGTGTTTCTTCTTTTTTAAGTTCTTTCTTATAATCAGATACAATAACACTGGCTGTTTCAAAATCAATTACAGAAGTTAAACTTAACATTGCACCTAATTGCATTAACTTCATTACTAATTCTGTTCCATCAACACCTAAGCTTTCCGCTAATGCTTGAACTGACATATTTTCTTTATAAAGAATTACATTGTCATCAGGATTGTTATTACTCATTAGTTTTTCTTTGTGTTTATACATTTCTTTTCTTTTAGACATGTATTCATCGTTAGAATTTTGTAATTGACTCTTTTTCTTTAGTTTTTGTTTTTTGTTAGTGTTTGCAAAACTACGATCAATATTATTTGATTCTACTAAATCTTCTACAGCTTCATCAATAGCATCTTCTTCATCTAATGTAGTTTCTTCATCAGTACTAATTAAATTGATAGTATTATCTAGGATGATAATGTCATCTTCAGATAATTCATCTTCAGCATTTTGAACTTTAATACCTAGTTCTTTACATTTCTTAAGAATTTCAGCTACTGAATGACCAGTATCATTCGCATATTCTTTAACATTCATCATATAATAAACCACCTACACTTTCTATTTTATATTACTTAATAATTCATCATATATTTGATCAGGAATTGTTACTTCAAGGATTTTTTCTAAGGCTTTAGTAGAACGTGCTTTTTCGATGACTTCAGCATCTTTTTTTAAATAAGCTCCTCTACCATTAGCTTTACCAGTAGTATCTACTGATACATTTCCTTCTTTATCTCTAACAACTCTAATTAAGTCTTTCTTTAATGTTTTTTCTCTTGTTATCACACAAGTTCTTTCAGGCATTTTCTTTGCCATATACATCAACCCTTTTTAGTTATTTCCTTCTGCGTTAACTTGATCTAATGTCTTAACTTCAATTTTATATTTAGTTAATCTTGATGCTAATTTAATGTTAACACCTTTCTTACCTATAGCTAATGATAAGTTATCACCATTAACGATAGCTAATGCTTCTTTCTTCATTGGATCAGTAATATTAACGATAGCATCTTTAGCTGGGCTTAGAGCATTCTTAATGTATTCAGCAGGATCTTCACTATATTGAATTAGATCTACTTTTTCACCATTAAGTTCTTTTAAGATAGCTCCAATACGTGAACCTTTTTCACCGATACAAGAACCAATAGCATCTACTCTTTCATTTGTAGATGATACTGCTACTTTACTTCTTAAACCAGCTTCACGAGCTACAGCATGTAATACTAATGTACCATCAGCAAATTCAGGAATTTCTGATTCAAATAATCTTTTAACGAAACCATAATGTTTTCTTGATAAAAGAATAAGTGGTCCTTTAGTATTTGATTCTACTTTTGTAACATATACTCTGATACTAGAACCCATCTTTAATTGTTCTCCAGGTATACATTCACTCTTTGGTAAGATACCTCTTGTTCTACCTAATTCTACATAGTAGTTACGAGCATCTTCCATTGCTAGACTTCCTACCATCATTTCATCTTGTTTATCAGCAAATTCAGTGATGATAGCATTCTTTTCAGCTTCTCTAATCTTTTGAGTTAGTACTTGTTTTGCTGTACCAGCTGCAACACGACCAAAGTCTTTTGGAGTTACTTCTTTTTCAATTGTTTCTCCTACTTTAATATCAGGAACAATCTTTTGAGCATCTTCTAAAAGAATTTGAGCATCTAGATTGATTGCTGGTGGAATATCGATTTCATTTCCTTCTTCATCGTAACCGATATCTCCTTCGTCGATTTCATCTACTACTACAAAATATGAGAATACTTTAATTTCTCCTGTAGTACGATTGATATCTACTCTAACATTAGTTTTAGAATCGAAATTTTTCTTATAAGCAGTAGCTAATGCTAATTCCATTCCTTCAAAAACGATGTCAGGTGAAATACCCTTTTCTTTTACGATGTAATCAACTGCTTTAATGAATTCTTCTGGATTCATTACGCCAGTTTCTTCAACTGTATTTTTTCTTCTTGGCATATTAATTATCTCCTTTTTCCTTACTAATTATATCTAAGATGTATGAATCATCGATTAGGTCTAGTTTATCTATAATAGGATTTATAACATTTGTTGCTTCAACAATTGTATCTAAATCGATACCACTAACTTTATCTAATTCGATTCTTAAGAAATTATAGTTACCTTCAGTTACGTAAGTAATTGAGTCTACTATAATATCCATATCTGTCATTGGTTTAGTAATAGCCTTCCTAATTTCTTCCAATACTTTATTCATGATTCACCTCTTTAAACTATAAATAAAAGTGGGATATTACGCCCACTTCAATCTGATAACTAGATTATAACATAAAATCTTAATAATGCAACTATTTTGATTGTTTATAGCATTTTTTTGTAGTAATATTAAATTATGGTATAAGGATGATAGAAATGAAATTAACAAAACAAAATCAACTTGTTATATTTTTAAATCTATTTGTTTGTATTCTTACAGTAGTTGTAGCCAAGTTTATTTTAGTACCTGGTTATGCTAATAAAGAAGAAGTTAAACAAGTTCCTTACGATGAGGAATTTGATATATCTAAGCAAGAATTTGCATTTGATGTAAGTGATTTTGCTTATAAAGATCTTAGTTATGTAGACATAGTTAATATGGGATTTAGTAGTGGTATTTCTGTTGTTGGTAGTGACTTTAAGATAAGTGATGATACTTTAGCTAGATTAAGAAATGTTATAGATAATTATGGAGCTAGTACTTCTTTTCTAATAGTAAGTTTAAATGATGGATTTGCTGTTGGTTATAATGTAGATAGACAGTTTGAAACTGCTAGTTCTATTAAAGCACCATATGCTTTCTATGTTTATAGAGAGATAGCTAATGGTAATGTTGATCCTAATGGGGAAATAACTTATACATCAAATTATTATAATAAAGGTACTGGTGTAGTTAAATTCTATGACTACGGTACTAAGTTTACTGTTAAACAATTATTATATTTTTCATTAAATGATTCTGATAATATAGCACATATGTTATTACATGGTACTTATGGAGCTAGAGGATATAATGCTATGTTAAGAGAATTAGGTACTAAACAGTTATATTTAACTGAAGGTAATCCTTGGGGATTTACTTCAGCAAGAAGTGCTGCGATAGTATGGCAAGCAATGTATAATTTTAGTATTCAATCATCTGAAGGTATTGAATTAATGAATATCTTAAGTAATGGTAAATATAATTATTATAAAGAAGTAATGCCTGATTTACCTTCAGCAAGTAAAACAGGATTTGCAATGAAGGATGTTGTTGAAACAGGTATCGTATTTGATGAGAAACCTTATATAGCTATTGCTATGGCTAATAAGGGTGGTAACTATAGTGCTTATAGTGAAGTATTAAAGTTAATAAGTTGTATGAATGATATTATGAATGAATATGATGAATACACAAAAAAAGAATCGTAATGATTCTTTTTTATTTACCTGCATTAGCAATAGCTATAATAATAATAATTATTAGAACTGCTACTATTAATACTACTGTTTTACCTATTCGATCATTGTTTGGATCATAAGCAGATTCTTTTTTATACATTGCTGTATTGGGATCACGATAATCGTTCCATTTAGGATCTAACATTTCACGCATTTGTTTTTGTTGGTCCATAGGAATAATACGTCCACATTCTGGACATACACCACCTTTTGTTGGTAAAGCTGCTCCGCAATATTTACAATTCATAGTATCACCTACTACATAAATTATAACATATTATTCTTCATAATCTTCGATAAAATGAGGACCTTTATGTTCTTTGACAGTAGGTTCATCTCTTAGTAAATCATTATAATCTTGTTGTCTTAATGCTTCATAAACCATGATAGCTACAGTATTAGATAAGTTAAGCGCTCTAACATTAGCAGTCATTGGCATACGCATACAATGATCTAAGTGTGGTTTTAGAATGGAACGAGGTATACCAGTTGATTCTTTACCAAAGACAAAGAATAGATTTTTAGAAGAATCAGAATAATCAAATGAAGTATGTGGTTGATGACCATATCTAGTTAGAAAATAAAATTCTCCTTTATCTTTGTTTTGATTATAGAAATCATCCCAGTTTTCATAGACGTGATATTCACATTTATCAATATAGTTTACTCCACTACGTTTGATATATTTTTCATCTAAAGAAAAACCTAATGGTTTAATTAGATGTAATACGGAATTAGTAGCTACACATGTACGCATTATATTACCAGTATTACCTGGTATTTCTGGTTCAAATAAAACAATATTTATCATGTTTACCTCCAATATAAAAAGGCCATTGGCCTTTTATTATTTTTCTATTTTGTTAACATCTAAGAATTTTTGGAAGTCACTCTTAGTCATTAAATTTCCATCAGCCGTTGTTATTATACCACTTTTAGAAACTTTTCCATCTACAAAGTATAATACTGTTGGAACATTAGTTATTTTTGCTTCTTCTAAACCTAATTCTTTATTAAGTTTATCGATGTAATCTTTATCTTCCTTTATTTTAGTAACATCAATGAAATAGATGTAATCATTTAATTGATAATCTTTAATGATTGGTGTTAATTCTTTTTCAAGGTTATAAATATCTTCACTACCAGTATAACTAATATAAACTAGATATCTTTCTGGGGCTTCTTGCGTAATACTTGATATTTCTTCTAAAGATTTAATTTCTTTAGAGATAATATTATTCTTTACAAAGTATGAAACGGATACTTTATTCTCTTGACGTACTTTGTTCCATGCGAAACCATACCATGTAATAAAGATTGCAGCTAGAATTATAACAATTGCAATTACATAGTTTTTAATAGGTATGTATCTTTCGTTTTTCTTTATATCTGCCATAAAAAACCATAACCTTTCCTGTATTCATTTTATCATATTGTCGTGATTATTGCAAAAGAAAAGACCTTTCGGTCTTTTTATTAAACTTGATAGAACTTATTATGTTTCTTAGCAATTGTAATAGCACTTAAAGCGATGAATGCACCAGCAGCTAATACTGCATATGAAGCCCATCCACCAGTTGTAGGGTTACCACAATCTTTATCATATTGTTCTTTAGTTACTTCGTTTCCGTCTTTACCATAATATTTCTTATTATCGCCTTCGCCTTCAGTGTAACAAGTTTTCTTTTCTGGTGTTACAGGAATTGAAGGTTTAATTTCTTTACATAAACCATTTGTTAAAGATGGAGTTCCAATTTCTGGAGGAGTAGATCCATCTGTTGGTTTAACATCTAATGGACGAACGTAAACACAAATTTCTCCACAATTTTCTGTTGTTGCTTCATCTGATAATTTAACTAAATACCAACCAATAATTGTATAAGCACTGTGATCAGCGTTGAAGCTTTGAACTTCAGCATCTCCAGTATTTTGGCCTTTCTTATCAACGATACCTACAGCTTCACTTGCTGCTACGAAATCGAAACATCCACTTGGTTCATTACATGTGAAGTTTGCTACTGTATCTGATGTAGTTTGATTAGCATATGGTTTAACAGTAACTGCTGCTGGATCTAATACACCAGCTGAGTTTCCTGATTCAAATACTAAGTTCTTTAATTGAACTCCTGTTAGAGCACCATAGATACCTAGACCAGTTGCAGGATCATTTGTAATTTGAGTAATTAAGTAACAACGTACTGGATCTTCTCTAGTTACAGTTTTACCAATGTCTCCACAATATACTTCCCAGCTTTGTGAACTTGGAGCTGCAGAAACAAGCTTTGGTAATAAGATTGTTAATAATAGTGCGAATACAAAAATTATATTTCTTTTCTTCATAATACGACCTCTCTCTTACTTTTCTATTATTCTGATTTTATTATACCATGAAAATAGTATTTGTGTTATTTTTTTTTAAATATCTTACACTTTTATGGTAAAATATATAATGAGGAGAATAACTAGTGGTGCGTATATGAAGAAGATAGCAATTGAAATAAACGAAAAAACCCTATTTTTTAAGTATAGAACTAATAAACCAGTACAAGCTAACTTGTTAAATACTAATGTTATTTCTAATAATGAATTAGTATTTAGTGATGATTACATAGCTAATAATGAACGTATCGTAAGTTTATTTGTAGCCGACCTATTTGAAGAAAACGGTATAGTTGATGTAATCATTAGTAACAACGATATTGCTGAACTAGTTATTGGTCTTTTTAAGTTTGTCAAACATATTAACAAGATAACTTTAAAAGAAGATGTTAATATGTCATATGCGTTATGTGATAAGTTAACTACTCTTACTAATGTAGATTTAATAAATTGTTATACAATACCTAACTATTTATTAGAAATGTTAGATAAAAATGATATAAAAATTGAATCTAGAAGTGAAATACTATTTACTAGTAAATTCATGGAAGAAAACAACTTAACTAGTTTCTCTAAGATATACTATAAAAGTAGTATAAGAATTAAAGATAAAATAGATGATTTTGATTATGAAGATTTAAAATCATTTTTAAAAGTTAATAAATATTTAAGAACTATTCATTTTGAGAAAGCTATTACTGGTGATATAGAAAAAGTTATTAAATTATTATTAGCTGAAAGAAGAAGTAAGATATCTATTCAAATACATGATGATGTTAATGATTTAGATGTAGTTGATAAATTAAGAGAATTAAATAAGAAATATCAAAAGAAAAAGATTAAATTATCTTTAGTTTATTCAAAGAGATATTTGGAAGAAAACTATTTAAAACAAATAATATTTACAACTTTAAAAGTTTGTTCATTAATTATCTTTATGATAGTTGGTTCAGTATTTAGTTATATTCTTTATAATAACTATCAATCGGAAAAGAAAGTTGAAGAAATCCGAGAAGAGATTGATGAAATAATGAAGGATGCTGATGATTCAGAACCAGTACCTGAACCTGAACCAGTAGTACCTCAAGATAGCGGTCAAGCTGTGGTAGCACCACCTGAAGAAAAGATGATTGAATCTTATGAAAAACTATTATCTATTAATAGTGATACAGTTGGATGGTTAACAGTACCTGGTACAAAGATTGATTATCCGATAGTTCAAACATCTGATAATAGTTATTACTTACAAAGAAACTTCAAACGTCAAAAAGATTATAATGGTTGGGTATTCATGGATTATAGAAATGATCCTAAGACGTTGGATACTAATACTATTATTTATGCACATAATAGATACTATAGTGGTGTTATGTTTGGTACATTAGGTAATGTAACTAAGAAGAATTGGTATAATAATCCTGATCTTCATTACATTACATTTAATACAATGCATAAGAAGATGACATGGTTAGTCTTCTCTGTATATAGTATTAATGTTACTAGTGATTATCTATATACAAACTTCAATACTAATGAAGAATATCAAAAGTTCTTAACAATGATTACTAATAGAAGTATGTATTATTTTGGAGTACCAGTTGGTGTTGGTAATAAGATACTTACCCTATCTACTTGTTTAGATAATAATAAACGTTTAGTAGTACATGCTGTGTTAATGAATCCTGACCCAGAACCAGAGCCAGCTCCAGTACAACCAACGCAACCAGTACAACAACCAACACAACAAACACAACCAACTACACCTACACCAAAAGAAGAAGAAAAGCCAAAAGAAACAGAGGTTGAAGAACCTAAGAAAGAAGAAGAAACTGGTGAACCACCAAAAGATGAAGATACTAATACTACACAAGAACCAGTTGAAACTCCAACACAAGAAGAAGAAAAAGAAGAAGGTTTAGAATAAGATAGTATGAAAATACTATCTTTTTTATGTTATAATATAAATACTAGAATAGAATATGGAGGGGTCTTTAATGGATATCCAAAAAATAAGAGCAACAATAGATGAAATACTACATCATATCATTTATGTTAATAGTGAAATGAATGATGATATTGAGAACAAATATCGTGAATTAATAGATACTTTTAAGAATAAAGATTATATATATGATGATTTAAAACAAATAGTAGTAGATCGTAATAATGATAATGTAATTCCTTTTAATGAATTATTAACTAATATATTAATGAGAGTTAAAGAAAATGTTAAGTTTGAAATATTAAATGATTCTACTAAATATAGTGAAATATTAAAAGATAATGAGATATTTTATAATATATGGAATTCTTTAAAGAAAAATAAAAAGTTAGCTTATTTCGTTAATAAAAAGAAATATAGTGATATGGATTTATTTATCTTAAATAATTCTATTAAAAAATATAATTCTTATAGAGATAATATAGTATTTAAAGATATTATCTTTAATGATGAGTTAATTAGTAGAATACCTCCATTTAGTATAGATATGACTTATTCATATAATGTATTATCTAATATTAATTTAAATAATTATGAAAGATGTACAATATTCACTAGAGAATCTTTCTCTACTCTATTATTAAAGAAATGTCATTCATTTACAGAGTTTTATAATGTCTATGAAATGAATAAAGATATCTTTAATTTAATAGCTGATGGAAGTTTATTATTTAAGAGTAAAGATAATAATATAATATATGAATTCTTATTTAAGAATCCTAATTATATATGTAAGTTTAATACTAAGTATTTAGATTTATTTAATATAGTTGAAATAACTAATTTAAGTAAAGTAAGAGGTTTAAATAGTTATACTTATTCTTTATTAATACAAAAGTTATATCAATTTAATAATGATAAAGCAGATAGTTATTTTAATGAAGATAATTTAAAGAAATATGCATTACATAGTATTAGTGTATATCCTTTTAATAATATAAAAGATGAATTAAGAAATAGAATATTTAGTAATTATGATCTATTTAATAGATTTAGTGATACTGTAATGGTTGAAGCTATAAATGATTACTTTAGTGAAGAAGAAATACTTAACTTATTAAGAAATAATGATTTTATTGATGATATTAGTGATTATGCAATGGAATTATTAATTAATAGATTATCTTTTAAATCATTATTTAATATGTTACAAAGAAAAGAAATATTAGATAAGAT
>CAMJMP010000010.1 GCA_946407055.1 uncultured Mycoplasmatota bacterium
CTAGTGAATACGACATGGTCAGAGTTTTCTGCTGCAATACGACCCATTATAGGACGTTTTTTAGGATCTCTATCTCCACCACAACCAATAATAGTTATGACTCTACCCTTTTTGTTTTCTGAGAAAGCTTTAACAATTTTTTCTACAGCATCAGGTGTATGGGCATAATCTATTACTGCCTCACCATCTTTAACTTTAATTAATTGGCATCTTCCTTTTGGAGGATAGATATCTGGTGTTACTCTTAGAACATCTTCTACAGAGAAACCTATGTTATTAATTAGTGATAAGGCTGTTAGATAGTTATAGACATTAAATGTAGAACGTAAGTTAGTTTCTACTTCATAATCTTTACCATGAGCATTAAATTTAATATGAGTACCTTTTTCAGTATCAGTATATTTTTCTATTTTATAATCTTTACCTTTTAAACCAAATGTTAAAGTATTATCGTAAGCTTTAACCCACTCTTCTGCATAGTCATCGTCAGCATTAACAATCATTGGTCCATCTAATTGTTTTAGAATTAGCATCTTAGCTTTTAGATAATTATCCATTGTTTTATGATAATCTAAATGATCTTGAGTTAGATTAGTAAATGCTGCTACTTTATAAACAAGTCCTTCTACTCTCTTTTGATCTAGAGCGTGAGAGCTAACTTCCATCATTACATTCTTACAACCTTTTTCTTTAGATTCTAATAATAGTTCATATAGATCTAAGATATTAGGTGTTGTATTAGGTAGTTCTCTAAAGTCTTCATCTGGTAAATAGAAACCTATTGTACCAATATAACTTGTTTTAGAACCTAATTCATTTAAGATTTGATATGTAAGATATGCTGTAGTAGTTTTACCATTAGTACCAGTAACACCTATAATATTCATTTTATTTATTTCTGGTGCATAGTGAGTACTAATATAATCTACTAACCATCTATTTGTATCTTCAACTACTTCTTGTTCTATTTCACAATCTACTTTATGTTCAACGATAGCTTTTGTTGCACCTAGTTCATAAGCTTTAGCTACATAGTCATGGCCATCTACAGTTGCTCCTGGTAATGCAACGAAAGTATCTCCTTTTTGTACTTTTCTTGAATCGATTTTGATATTAATCATATTCGTCACCTCTAAATATTATTATTATATTTTTATTGAAAATATACAAGTTTTTTATTCCACATTTTATTATTTTGTTGATATTAAATCCACATAAAATTTTTACTTGCAATTTCATTGTATTTTTATTATTATAATTTAAAGGGTGTGTAAATTATGGGTCAACAAAAAGAATATGCTAGACATATGTTACTAAAAAATAGTGCTACAGTAACTATTCTATTTCTTGTTGTTGCTCCAATTATTACTATTATTAGTTAGAGAAGGATTTTTCATTTTTTGAAAAACCCTTCTTTTTTTGATAATAAGGACCCCTTGAAGGAGGAATTATGAAAAAAAGAAATTTATTGTATGACATTGATGAAATGCCACCAGTAGGTAAAAGTATCATATTAGCATTACAACATGTATTTGCAATGTTTGGTGCTACTATCTTAGTACCTATTCTAGTAAATGCTGCTGCAGGTGAAACAGTATTAACTATTCCTGTTGCATTAGTTGCTTCTGGTATTGGTACATTGATTTATATTCTTTGTACAAAGGCAAAATCACCAGTGTACTTAGGTAGCTCATTTGCTTTTATAGCACCTGTAGCTGCGGCTTATATGAAAGCAGGTATAAGTGGTGCTATGACTGGTATCATGGCAGTTGGTTTGATTTATGTGATTGTAGCACTAATAATCAAATTCGTTGGAAAGGATTGGCTAGATAAAATATTACCACCAGTTATCATAGGACCTATGATTATGGTTATTGGTTTAAGTTTAGCTAGTAGTGCAATTGGTCAAATTGGACTTGCTGCAGGTACTGAATTTGAATGGAAAGGAATTGTAGTTGCTTTAGTAGCATTCTTGGTAACAGCACTAGTTATGACAAGAGCTAAAGGTTTCTTAAGAGTAATACCTTTCTTAGTTGGTATCGTTTCTGGTTATGTAGTAGCAGCATGCTTAGGAATGGTAGATTTTGGTTTAGTTAAAGAAGCTAAATGGTTTGCAATGCCTGACTTTATATTACCATTTAGAGATTATAAAATTAGCTTCACAGCACTTTTAACAATTGCTCCAGTAGCATTAGTTACAATCTGTGAACATATTGGAGACCATACTTCATTAGGTCAAATCGTTGGAAGAGATTTAATTAAAGATCCAGGATTAGACAGAACATTAATGGGTGATGGTATCGCAACATTCGTTGCTGGTGCATTAGGTGGACCTGCAAATACTACTTACGGTGAAAATACTGCTGTAGTAGGAATGACAAGAGTTGCATCTGTTAAAGTTATTGGTTTAGCTGCAATATTTGCAATTATTATTGGTTTCTTAGGTAAATTTACTGCATTAGTACAATTAATACCTAGTCCAGTATTAGGTGGTGTATCATTATTACTATATGGATTCATCGCAGTAAACGGATTAAAAGTATTAATCAAAAATCAAGTTGATTTCGAAAATAATAAAAATATCGCTATTGCTTCAACTATGTTAGTTATTGGTTTAGGTGGAGCTACAATATCTATTACTAAGGGAGATTTAGATTTAGCTATCTCTGGTATGAGTTTAGCAGCTGTAATTGGTATTCTATTAAATCTAATCTTACCTAATGATAGTGAAATAGTAGCTAAAGCTGATCGTAGTGAAATAGTTGGTGTTGATGTTGATAATGACGGAACTGTTGATACTACAATTACTGTTGATACAGAATATAAAGATTATGGTTTAAGTAATATTGATATGCTTAAATTAAAGAATGATATTAAAGAAGAATTAACTATAGAGTTAAAATCTGAAATGTTAAATCAAATTAAAAAAGAATTAAAGAAAAGATAATAACCGAACCGGAGGAATATAATGAAAACTATTGAATTGAATCATCCATTGATAGAACATAAATTGGCTATCTTAAGAGATAAAAAAACAGGTACTAAAGAGTTTAGAGAGTTAGTTAATGAAATTGGTATGTTCTTATGCTATGAAGCTATGAAAGATGCTAAATTAGTTAAGACTGAAATAGAAACACCTATTTGTAAAATGAAGACTGCTAAACTAGATGAAGATAAATATGCATTTGTACCAATTTTAAGAGCAGGTATGGGAATGCTTGATGGTGTTATCAGTGTTATACCTAATGCTAAAGTTGGACATATTGGTATGTATCGTAATGAAGAAACTTTTGAACCAGTAAATTATTTCTTTAAGGTACCTAAGGATATTCAAAAGAGAGAAGTTATTATATTAGATCCTATGTTAGCAACTGGTGGATCAGGATTAGATGCAATTGATTTATTAAAGAGTAAAGGTGTTAAAAAGATTAAATTCTTATGTATTATTGCAGCACCAGAAGGAATTAAGTTAATTGAGAAAAAGCATCCTGATGTTCAAATCTACTGTGCTCACATAGATGATCACTTAAATGAAAATAAATATATTGTACCAGGTCTTGGAGATGCTGGAGACAGAATATTTGGAACAAAATAAAAGACGCTTAAAACGTCTTTTTTTATGCTTCAAAGAAGTTGTTATACCATACTATGAACGTATAGATGGTCCATACTTTTTTGTAAGTATCTTTTTTTCTATTACGATGTAATTCTAGAAGTTTATTAATCTTTTTAACATTAAAGAATTTCTCTGCTGTTTTAGAATTAAACTTCTCTTTAATATCGTTATATAGATCATCTTCCCTAATCCATTCTCTTAATGGTACTGGGAATCCTAATTTTTTCTTTTTATATGATTCGTTTGGTATTACTTTTTTAGCTGCTTCTCTTAAAGCAGGTTTAGTAGTTTCTTTTGTAATCTTTAGATTTGTTTTCATCTTTCTAGCAACATTATAAACTTCTTTATCTAAGAAAGGAGTTCTTGCTTCTAAACCAAACATCATACAGTTACGATCTACTCCGTGTAAGAAGTCTCTTACTAACCAGAAGTAGTAATCGATAACTTGTCTTTTAACTGTACTAGAGTTATTAGCGTATGGTTTATAGAAAGGAGCTACGATATCTCTAGTATGTATTTGATTACCACATTTAATTAATTTGCGAGCTTCATCATCACGCATGATTCTTCCTAAACCAATGTTATAATCTTCTAGTTTTTGACCACGACGCCATAAGAAGTTAAATCCTGTAGCATCTGGTACGATACTAGCTATCCAGTAACCTATATGTCTTATTGGATAAGGTATTTTCATATACCAAGTTACATCTAGGTCTTCTTGGTATGTATTATAACCACCGAAGAATTCATCAGCACCTTCACCAGATAATACTACTTTAACATCTTTAGATGCTAATTCAGCAACGAAATATAATGCAATAATAGCAGGGTCTGCTAATGGTTCATCCATATGATACATTATATTTGGAAATGCTTTCATGTATTCTTCTTTTGTTATCTTTTTAGATTTATTTGTAATGCCTAATTTATCTGCTAAATCTTTAGCGTATGATATTTCATCATATTTAGGATTGTCATAACCTACTGTATAAGTTTTATCAGGTCTAGCAATTGATACTAAGTAACTAGAATCAATACCACTAGATAAGAATGATCCTACTTCAACATCAGCTATTTCGTGGTGTTTAACAGAATCTTTCATTGCTTTATCTATTTCATCAGCCACTTTATCAATGTCATCTTCAGTTTCTTCAAACTTCATTTCAAAGAACTTTTCAATTGTCTTCTTGCCATCTTTATATGTTAGTTGATGACCAGGTTCTAGACGATAAACACCTTTAAAGAATGTTTCTGTTGTTGGTGTAGAGTTAAAGCATAGATATGCTGCTAAAATTTCATCGTTGAATTCTTTTTTGAAATCAGGATGATCTAAGAATTCTTTAATCTCTGAACCAAACATAAATGTTCCGTTATTTTCATAATAGTAGAATGGTTTAATACCCCATTCATCACGAGCACAGAATAATTCTTGTTCTTTAGTATTCCAGATAGCGAATGAGTACATACCACGTAACTTTTTGGTTACTTCATGACCCCACTCTTCGTAACCATGCATGATTACTTCTGTGTCTGAAGTTGTATAGAATTTATATTTCTTTTCTAGATCCTTTTTTAATTCTTTATAGTTATATATTTCGCCATTGAAGACAATAACAATGCTTTTATCTTCATTGTAGATTGGTTGATCTCCTGTTGTTAGGTCGATGATTGCTAATCTTCTATGACCTAAAGCACAATGATCATCTAGATAGAATCCTTCACCGTCTGGTCCACGGTGTATTATTCGATCTGTCATGGCTTTAATAACTTTTTTTGTTGGTTTTTTTGTGCTTATATAGCCAGCTATACCACACATATTATCACCTCTATTTATTTAGAATATAGTTATAGTAATCATTCTCTATCATTAATTTACTGATACTGTATGAGTTAGCTACAGTATTATTAATATATCTGATGTAACCATCTACATCTTCTAGTTCTTTTCCTTCTTTAGGAATGAATTGTCTTCTTGTTGCAAAGTAATGACCATAATCAGTTACCCAGCTACGATCTGAGAAGATTGCTATACCAGGGCAATCACTTAGTAAGTCTTGTCCTACTATTAAACGAGAATCATAATCAATCCCAAATAGATTTAATAATGTTGGAAGGACATCTACTTGGCTTCCTACTTTATCAATTACTATTGGTTCTTCTATAGTATTTGACCATAGAATGAAATTACTATGATTCACTTCTATTGTACCATCTTTTTGGTATGTTGCTACTTCATTCATTTGATCAATTGTCAATGTGTATGGATAATGATCACCTACTAGAGCAATAACTGTATTATCAAGTTCGCCAGATTCAGTTAGTTTATTAATTAATTCTTCTAACATCTTATCTAGTTCTACTTGACTTGCTAAGTAGTATTTAACATCAGTACTATAGTTAGTATCATTTACTAAGTCCATGTACTTTCTAGCAATATTAGAACTGTTGTTATATGGTGAGTGACCACTAACTGTAACATAATATGTTGCAAATGGTCCTTCGCCACCAAGATAGTCAGGAACTGTTTGATCAATCATTTCTATATCTGATGGTAACCAATTACAAGATAATCTTTTTTCCATACCATTACCACAACCAATATAGTTAGTGAAGCCTAAAGTATTCATTGTTATATTTCTCTTATAGTATGTATAAGTCCAGTTATGGTATGCATAAGTACGATATCCTAAACCACCGAATGAGTTACCTATTCCATAACTTATTTTAGGTTGTTTAGATTTCCACATGCTTAAAGTTTCTTGTGTAGGTATTAGACCTGTTGTAGCTTGGAATTCACCACCTGTAGTAGATAAGAATAATGGTGAGTAGAAATTATTAAATACAAAGCCATTATGTACTAATTTATATAATGTAGGTGTTCTAGTTTCATCTACTGCTACTTCGTTGAATCCTTCTGCTAAAATGAATATCAAGTTTTTATTTTTAAACATACCTGTGTATTGATTCTTAGTTGTAGCTTGTTTATTCATTACATAAGTATTAATTGTATTAATATTACGATTATTTGTGTCTTCTAAATTTAAATCCAAGATATTAATTCCATATTCTACTTCTTCAATAACATCTGATTTTTCTTCTTGTGGTAGAACATAGTTATCAAATACTAATTTAGTTTCATAACCAAATATTTGTCTTTTAATATCGATTCTTGTATAAGTTAATAAACCAAATCTATTAATAATTGCTTTGGCATCATCAGTATTAAAATATAATTCTTTTGAATTATTATCATTAATATTCTTTGGTATTAGAGTTAGGTATGTTGATAAGAATGAAATCATCAACATGATTACTAATGTAATATTAGTATGTTTATGATATCTATTAAAGTTATATTTCTTTCTTAAGATAATAACTAGTAATAATGGAAGTAAAAATAATGCAAACATAAGCCAATGTTTACCAATTGCTTCTACTACTATGCTTCTAAAGTCTAGAGCTTGGTTAGCTAAACCAATTGTTGTAAATGAGAATGGTTCTTGAAATAAAGTATAGAAAATAAATTGCACTTCAAAATAAACTACTAGTATAACTGTAGTTAGATACATAAATATTTTATTAACTATTTCTTTAAATGATTTAGTTAAGATAACAAATAAAATAAAGATAGGAATACTATATATTAATGTATAGATTAATCCTATATTAAAGATATTTTTTACTAGAATATGTTTAAATAATAGTTCTAAATATAAAGTTATTATAATTAAAAATACAACTGGTTGTATTTTAAGATTTTTAATTTTTGTAAATATTTTTTTCATGTTTCCAATCTCCCTTACACGTGTAATATTATAGCATAAAAAAAGGCTTTTTAAGCCATTTTTATTATGATTTTATTAAAGATAATTGAACTTTTTGTTTTGCTAAATCAATATCTGCTACATAACATGTAATTATGTCACCTACATGAACAATATCATTTGGATTTTTAACAAATTGTTTAGACATTTTAGAGATATGGATTAAGCCATCATCATGGAGTCCGATATCTACGAAAGCACCAAATGAAGCAACATTACGAACAGTACCTTGTAGTTCCATTCCTACTTTTAAATCTTCAATATGAAGTACATCACTTTTTAATACTGGAGCTTCTAATTCATCACGAGGGTCTAGACCTGGTGATAATAGTTCTTTAATAATATCTTCTAAAGTATAGTAATCTGTTTTTAACTCTTCAGCTAACTTAGTGATATTAACTTTATGTAATGTATCTTTGAATGCTTCAGTATTAATATCTTTAATATCTAAAGATAATTCTTTTAATAAGTTATTTGCTATGTCATAACTTTCTGGATGGATACCAGTTTTATCTAATGGATTAGTTCCATCTGGTATACGTAAGAAACCTATTGATTGTTCATATACTTTATCAGACATACCTTTAATCTTTTTGATTTGTTCTCTATCAGTTATTTTGTTTTTTTCTTTAAATGAATAAATATTTTCGATAACTGATTTAGTTAAACCAGATACATATTTAAGTATTGATTTAGATGCTGTATTAACATTTACTCCTACTTTATTAACAATTTTAGAAGTAGTAAAATCTAGTGCTTCACCTAGTTGTTTTTGATTAACATCATATTGGTATTCACCTACACCAATAGATTTAGGATCTATCTTAACTAGTTCAGATAGTGGATCTTGAATACGACGACCAATTGATACAGCACTTCTCTTCTCTACTGCTAAGTCAGGGAATTCTTCAATAGCTAGTTTAGATGCACTATAAATTGATGCGCCTGCTTCTGAAGTAATTATGTACTTACAAGGTAGTTTGTATTCGTTAATCATTTCAGCACAGAACTTTTCTGATTCACGTGATGCTGTACCATTACCAATTGAGATGATATCTACTTTATATTTTTCTATTAAGTTTTTAACTATTAATTTACTTGCTTTAATATATTCATCTTGTTTAGAACCATTTAAGAATGGTTTGATTACTGTTGAATCTAAGTAAGTACCATTTGGATCAACAACTGCTAGCTTACAACCATTAACATAACCAGGGTCGAAACCTAGTACTGTCATTCCTTTGATTGGTCTTGTTAGTAACAAGTGTTCTAAGTTAGTTGAGAATGTTTCAATTGCTATTGTTTCAGCTTTCTCTGTTAATTCACTTCTTATTTCTCTTTCAATACTTGGTAGTATTAATCTTTTTAAAGAATCTTTAATACTGTTTTTAACTAGTTCACAAACAAATGAATCTTTGTTTTTAATTAATTTAGATTCTAGATATGTTTGAATTTCATCTTCATTCATATCAATTGAAACAGTTAGTACTTTTTCTGTTTCTCCTCTATTTAGAGCTAGAACACGATAATGTTTAATGTATTTAACACGATCAGAAAATTCATAATACATTTCATATGTTTTATTTGGATCTTCAGCATTCTTTTTTACTTTTGATGTAATAGTTCCATTAGCAAAGACATTGTTTCTAATCCATTTACGATATGATGCATTATCACTAATCCATTCAGCAATAATATAGCCAGCTCCTTCTAAAGCTTGGTCAGTATCTTTAACGTTTTCATTAAGGAACTTAGATGCCATTGATTCTAATGAACCGGTTGTTGGGAATGACATTATCATCTTAGCAAGTGGTTCTAAGCCATTCTTGATAGCTTCAGATGCTTTAGTCTTTTTCTTTTCTTTATATGGACGATATACATCTTCTACTTCAGTTAACTTGGTACATTTCATAACTGCTTCTTTAATTTCATCAGTTAATAAACCTTTTTCATCAATTAAACGAATTACATCTTCTTTTCTATTTAATAAGTTCTCTTGATATTTGTATTGTTCTTCAATTGCTCTTATTTGGTCTTCTGTTAAACCACCAGTTTGTTCTTTACGATAACGAGCAATGAAAGGAATAGTAGCTCCTTCTGCAAGCATTGTTAAAACATTGTTTATTTGTTTTTCTTCGAGTTTTAACTCATTCATCAAGTATTTGATTACTTCTTCCATTTTTAATCACCAATAACTATTATAACTAATTAGGAACAAAAAAAGAAGAAAAGTTTTTTACTTTTTCTTCTTCTTTTTACTTTTTGTTTCTACTTTTTCTACTACTTCTTCTTTTTCAGGAGTAGTTTCTTCTGCTCCTTCTTCTGGATAAACAGGAGCACTATTAGCAGAAGCTTCAATTACAGCTTGAACATCAATAATACCAGTTTTCTCTAATTCTTCATGGTAGTTCATGGCCATACCAATAACGAATACGTATGACAGGAAATAAACCCATACCATAAGGATTACGATATTAGCAAGTGAACCATAGAATAAAGAATAATTAGCATAGTTAATGATGTAATAAGAATATAGTTTTGTAAATAGGATCCAACCTACTGTTGTAAAGATGGCTCCACCATTTACACTATAACTTGGAATTCCACGATCTGGGGCCATTGTATAGATTACCTTAATAAAGATAAAGATTACTACCCAAGAGAATGGACCTTTTAAGAATCTTAAGATGTCAACAATACTTTTCGTAGTCGCGGCATCTAAGTTAAATAAATGTAATATATCAATTATTGAGTCACCTAGTAATGGTACTACTAATACGAATAGTAGCAATAGTACTATAATTAGTTCCATGATAATTGCTTTGAATCTTCTTTTGAAGAAACCAGAATCTTTAATACCATAAATAGTATTTGAAGCAACTATGATAGAAGCCATACCATTAGAGGCGATGAAGTATCCTACTCCTAATGTAATAAAGAAGACAGGATTTGATTTAGTGGAAGTAAGGATTGGTGATAAGATTTCACTAAAGTTACTTCCTAATAAATTTGTAACTAATGTATCAATTAAGCTATTAGATAATTTTAAGTATGTACAAACATATCCTATTAATGTAATTGTAGGAATTATTGATAAGAATAGGAAGAATGATATTTGTCCAGGAAGGACTAACATTTCTGGTCGCCAGAATGCTTCCCAGAATCTTCTAAAGAAGTTTCTTTTCTTTTTCATAGGCTATTCCTCAGATGTTTGTTCTTCTTTTTTATTACGCATGTCTTCTACTGATTCATTGATTGCATCTTCTACAGTTTTAGCATTATTTGTAATCATGCTATAACCAATTGCTGCACCATAATCATATGGCATCTTTTTAAATTCCTTACTTAATTTTCTTATATAGCTTACTACTTGTTTCTCTTCATAACCAATTAGATAGATTAAAAATTCATTTCCATCTGTTCTCATGATGTCTGTATTATCTAATTGAGTCTTTATTAGGACATTAGCTGCTGCTTTGATTTGAGTGTCACCTTTTTCATATCCTAATGTATCATTGATTTCTTGTACTCTATTTAAGTCAACAATGATTGTAGCTTGTGGATAGATAGTATTTTTATTCCATGCTGCTACGTTTTCATTTAAATAATTTCTATTCTTTAAAGAAGTTAATTGATCAATATATTTGATCTTATCTTCTTTTTTAATCTTCTTAGCTATCTTAATCTTCTTAGTAGATTTAATTGCTAGGATTATTAAGATTATTGCTAAAGCAATTATGATTAGTGAATACTTAGCGATTCTACCAAGAATAGTTCCAGATTTAACTGTAATTGTATGATTGTAAATACCTTTAATTTTTATGTCTTTTGGATCTTGAGTTTGAATATATTTGCTAAATAATAGATTGAATGTTTCATTGTTACTTACATAGAAATTATAAGTATCTGATAAAACATTAGTGTATCTAACATTGTAATCACTTAAGATTTTTTTATTGTAATAATTAAATGTATTTAAATCCATTAAGATGTAATTATCTTTACGAGCTATCTTCTTTAAATCTCTTTCGGTTTCATATGTTTTAACATCTACGCCACCGATACTATTTAAGTATTTTTCTAAGATACTATTCTTTAGAACATATACTTTTTTATCACTTAAAGAATTAATAGAATTAATAATTAATGGATTACTTTCTTTAGCTACTATAGCAAATTCAATGTTATCTAAACTATCTACTTTTTGATATTTAGTATCTAGATTGTAGTAGTTATAGAAAATATCTATTTTGTTATTAGCTATAGCTTCAGTAAATTGATTAAAGTTATTATATTTAACATAAGTAAAATCTACTTTAGCAAATGCACCAAATCTTGATAGGTATTCACTAACAATACCACCATATGTACCACTTATTAAAGCTTCATATGGATGAGTATTAATAAATCCATAATTATAGTTATTTGCTTGTAAGTTTTTTAAATCTTTATCAGAAATGGATAATGCATTAACAAATGTATTTAATTCATTTTCATTAATAGAAGTTGCTAAATTTGTTTTGCTCCATTTACTGTAATATTTTTTAATAATTGAACTAAAGATATCATTGTCTTGTAGTTCATATACAAAGTATTTATTTAAATCACTGATATGATAATCAATATGATAACTAGATGTTAGAATTGATGATAAGTTTTCTTCTAGAGGAACTATTGCATATTGAATAGTTTCACCAGTTTCTAATGATTCAAATAACTTAGTAGATGATTCATATGGTGTAAGATTAA
>CAMJMP010000011.1 GCA_946407055.1 uncultured Mycoplasmatota bacterium
TCAAGCTTATTATATTTATAGTGCTATAGGTCGACCTAATTATGTTAATGATGAGCATTCAATTAATCAAGCAAAGAATAATTATGTTAAATACTTAGGACATAAAGCAAAACAATCAATTAAATAAAAAAAGTGAAGTTATAATACTTCACTTTTTATTTCTTCTGTTTCTGTTAATGTAACTGGTTTTAAGGCTTTATAGAATTCCATTATTATTTCACCAGGAGATTTTGCAGCAATGGAGGCATAAAAAAAGCAAACTTTTTAGTTTGCTTTTTAAATTATTCTAAGTTTTCAGCTAAATCTGTTTCAACAGTTTCTTCAGCTGGTTCATCGATTTCTTCTTTGATTTCAGCTAATTCAGCGTCATCGATTAATTGTTCTTCTAAGAATTCGCTTGGTTCATCGCTCATGAATTCTTTTTCAAGAATCATTTCAATATTACTATATTGTTTAGCACCTGTACCAGCAGGGATTAACTTACCAATGATAACATTTTCTTTTAATCCTCTTAATTCATCAGTTTTACCCTTAATAGCAGCTTCAGTAAGAACTCTTGTAGTTTCTTGGAATGAAGCAGCAGATAACCATGAATCAGTTTCTAATGAAGACTTAGTAATACCTAACATTACTGGACGTCCTGTTGCAGGAACTCCACCATTTAAGATTACTGGTTTATTTGCTTCATTGAAATCGTGGATAGAAACTGATAGACCTTCAACTAAATCAGTGTCTCCACCATTAACAATTTTCATCTTAGAAATCATACGGCGAACGATAACTTCGATATGTTTATCAGAAATATCAACACCTTGTGATTTATAAACTTTTTGAATTTCTTTTAAGATATAACTTTCAGCTGTAATTGGGTCAGTAACAGCAAGTAATTCTTTTGGACTAACTGAACCTTCAGTTAATTGTTCTCCAGCAACTACTTCTTGTCCTACTTCAACACGTACTTTTGAGTTATATAATGTTGTATGTTCACGAGATTCAACATCGTTCTTAACAACTATCTTATGTTTTCCATTAGCAGCTTCAATACTTGTAACTTTACCAGTTATTTCAGAAATTGTAGCTTTAGCTTTTGGATTACGAGCTTCGAATAATTCTTCAACACGAGGAAGACCTTGTGTGATATCGGCGTCACCACCATGCGCAACACCACCAGAGTGGAATGTACGCATTGTTAATTGTGTACCTGGTTCACCAATTGATTGAGCAGCCATTACACCAACAGCTTCTCCTGTTTCAACTAAGTTACCAGTTGCAAGGTTACGTCCATAACATTTTTGACATACACCATATTGGCTCTTACATGTTAGAGCACTACGTATTTCAACTTTCTTAATTCCAGCTTTAACAATCTTCTTAGCGATGTTTTCATTAATCATTTCATCTTTTTCAATTATTGTTTCCTTAGTTTCAGGATTGATAACTTTTGTAGCTGTGAAACGACCAACGATACGATCTTCTAGTGGTTCAATAACTGTTCCACTCTTTTCATCGATAAAGTCACTAACTTCGATACCAGAAATAGCACCACAATCAGCTTCTTTAACAATGATATCTTGAGCAACGTCAACTAAACGACGTGTCATATATCCAGAGTCAGCAGTACGTAGGGCTGTATCGGCAGATCCTTTACGAGCACCGTGTGTACTTAAGAAGAACTCTGATACGTTTAATCCATCAATGAAGTTAGATTTGATTGGGATTTCAACTGGTTGACCATTTGGTTTAGCCATACAACCACGCATACCTGCAAGTTGTGTGAAGTTTCCAGCGTTACCACGAGCTCCAGAGTTCATCATCATGAAGATTGGGTTATGATGGTCGCCACTAGAAATTTGTTTTAATTCCTCTTCAACTTCATCTTTTGTATTATTCCATACTTGAATTACATTAGCATATCTTTCTTCTTCTGTAATTAAACCTCTTTGGAATTGTTTATTAATCTTATCAACTTTTTCTTGTCCAGCTTCGATTTTTTCATCTTTATCTTTAGCACTTACAATATCAAATGCAGATACTGTAATACCAGCGATTGTAGAATATTTAAATCCTAAGTCTTTCATTGCATCTAGAACACCAGATGTTTCTGTGATCTTGTATCTCTTGAATACTTGAGCAATGATTTGAGATAAATTTTTCTTAACGAATGGAGCAGATGGTTCCATCTTAGCTATTTCAGCTTTGATGTCACTACCCATTGGTAAGAAGAACTTACTTGGAGTAATATTTTCAATATTCTCTTTAGTGGCTTCATTAATATATGGGAATGAATCTGGAAGGATTTCATTGAATATTAATTTACCAGCTGTAGTAACTAGATAAGAATCTTTTCTCTCATCTGGGAATAATTTATATTTGAATGATCTTACAGGAACAACAATTCTTGTATGTAAAGTTATTTCTCTTCTTTCGTAAGCCATGATAGCTTCGTTAGAATTTCTATAAGCTTTACCTTCGTTTGGTTCACCTGGTTCTTCAATAGATAGATAGTAGTTACCTAATACCATATCTTGAGATGGTGTAACGATTGGTTTTCCTGATTTAGGATCTAGGATATTTTGAGCACCCAACATTAATAATCTAGCTTCAGCTTTTGCTTCTTCTGATAGTGGTACATGGACAGCCATTTGGTCACCATCGAAGTCAGCGTTGAATCCTGTACAAACTAATGGGTGTAGACGAATAGCCTTACCACCAACTAATTTTGGTTCGAATGCTTGAATACCTAATCTATGTAATGTAGGGGCACGGTTTAGTAATACTGGATGTTCAGTAATACAATCTTCTACGATATCCCATACACATTCATCTCTTGATTCAATTAATTTCTTAGCTCCTTTAATATTATGAGCAAGTCCTCTTTCAACCAAGCCATGAATTACATGTGGTTTGAATAATTCAAGAGCCATTTCTTTAGGAATACCACATTGATACATCTTAAGGTTTGGTCCAACACAAATAACTGAACGACCTGAGTAGTCAACACGTTTTCCTAATAAGTTTTGACGGAAACGACCTTGTTTACCTTTTAGCATGCTTGATAATGATTTTAATGGTCTATTACCAGCAGCTGTAATACTTCTTCCACGACGACCATTATCGAATAATGAGTCAACTGCTTCTTGAAGCATACGTTTTTCGTTTTGAACGATAATTGTTGGAGCTCCTAGCTCTAATAATTTCTTCAAACGGTTATTTCTATTAATAATTCTTCTGTATAAGTCATTTAAATCTGATGTAGCAAATCTTCCACCATCTAATTGAATCATTGGTCTTAATTCGGGAGCAATGACAGGTAGAACATCAAGAATCATCCATTCAGGTTTATTGCCTGATTCATCAAATGCTACTAAGCAGTCTAAACGTTTTACTAAACGAATACGTTTTTGACCAGTAGCTGTTTCTAATTCTTTTCTAATTGCTTCTACTTCAGCATGAACATCTACTTCATGTAGTAATTCTTTAATTGCTTCAGCACCCATACCTACTTTGAAATTATTTCCATATTTTTCATAGTAAGCACGATATTCTTTATCAGATAATGTTTGTTTTTTCTCTAAAGGAGCTTGTCCTGGATCGATTACTACATAACTTACGAAATATAGTACTTCTTCTAGATCTCTTGGTGACATGTCTAATACTAGACCCATCTTAGATGGAACACCTTTAAAGAACCAAATGTGTGAACATGGAGAAGCAAGTTCTATATGTCCCATACGTTCACGACGTACTTTTGAACTAGTAACTTCTACTCCACATCTATCACAAATAACATTTTTATATCTTAATCTTTTGTATTTTCCACAAGAACATTCATAATCCTTGCTAGGTCCGAAGATTTTTTCACAGAATAATCCATCACGTTCAGGTTTTAATGTACGATAATTGATTGTTTCTGGTTTTTTAACTTCTCCGTATGACCAACTTCTGATTTTTTCAGGAGATGCAATACCTATTCTGATACCTTTAAAACTATTAGCATCTATCATAGATCTTCACCCTCCTCTTCTAATCCTTCACCAGGAAATTCTAAATCATCCAAGTCATCTTCGAATTCATCTTCGAATTCATCTTCATAGTCATCATTCATTTCGCCATCTTCTGGAAGTGGTTCCTCAAATTCAGGTTCTGGATTTGTAGGTTCTCCAGTAACTGCATCTAATTCTCTGATGCTAACGCTTTCTTCTTCATCTGCTTCTTTTTCAAGTTCTTGAATATCAATGTATTCATCGTCTTGATTTTGAATTTGGATATCTAAGCCTAATGCTTGGAATTCTTTTAATAATACTCTGAAACTCTCTGGAATACCAGCTTGGTTAATTACTTTACCTTTAACTAGTGATTCATAAACTTTAACACGGCCAACAACGTCATCTGACTTAACTGTCATGATTTCTTGAAGAACATGTGCTGCACCATAAGCATATAGTGCCCAAACTTCCATTTCTCCGAATCTTTGTCCACCGAATTGAGCTTTACCACCAAGTGGTTGTTGAGTTACTAATGAGTATGGTCCAGTTGAACGAGCATGTAATTTATCATCAACCATGTGGTGTAATTTGATCATGTACATGACACCAACTGATACTCTATTTTCAAATGGTTCACCAGTACGTCCATTATATAGGATTGTTTTTCCGTCTGGTTCCATTCCTGCTTCTTTCATTTCAGCTTTTAAGTCGTCCATTGTAGCACCATCGAATACTGGTGTTGCATATTTAACGCCTAACTTTTTACCAGCCATTCCTAAATGTAATTCTAGGATTTGTCCAATGTTCATACGAGATGGAACACCTTGTGGGTTAAGAACAATATCAACTGGTCTACCATCTGGTAAGTATGGCATATCTTCTTGTGGTAAGATAAGTGAAATAACACCTTTGTTACCATGACGACCTGACATTTTGTCACCAACTTGAATCTTACGTTTTTGGATAATGTATACACGGATAACTTTTGAAACACCTGCAGGTAATTCATCTGAATTATCTTTTGTATATACTTTAACATCATGAACAATTCCGCCAGCTCCGTGGTCAACACGAAGTGATGTATCTCTTACTTCACGAGTCTTTTCACCAAAGATTGCATGTAATAATTTTTCTTCTGAAGTTAATTCTTGAACACCCTTTGGAGTAACTTTACCAACTAGGATATCTCCGTCTTTAACTTCTGTACCAATTCTTACGATACCATTAGCATCTAAGTTCTTACGAGCATCTTCACCAATATTTGGGATATCTCTTGTAATTTCTTCAGGTCCTAATTTTGTATCACGGCAATCAATGTCGTAATGTTCAATATGTAGAGATGTATAAACATCTTCTTTTACTAATCTTTCATTTAATACAACTGCATCTTCATAGTTATAACCATTACATGTCATGAAGGCAATAACCATGTTTTTACCTAATGCTAATTCACCATGATCTGTTGATGGTCCATCAGCGATAACTTCGCCCATATGAACTTTATCACCTTTTTTAACGATTGGATGGTGATTAATATTTGATGCATCATTACTTCTTTCGAAGTTAGCTAGGTGATATACATCTTCACCTTTTGCATTTTTAACAATAATCTTTTTACCGTCAGCGTATTCAACTACACCATCAGCCTTACAAACAACAACTGATCCTGAATCACGAGCTGCGATATATTCCATACCAGTACCTACTATTGGAGCTTCTGTTGTTAATAGAGGAACTGCTTGACGTTGCATGTTGGCACCCATTAAGGCACGTGTTGCATCGTCATGTTCTAGGAATGGTATACAACTTGTTGTAATTGATACGATTTGGTTAGGAGCTACGTCAACAAAATTAACTTTTTCTTTTTCAACCATAACAGTATCACCGTTTAAACGAGCGATAACTTTATCGTCTGCAATCTTGTTACTCTTGTCTAATTTTAATGTAGCTTGAGAAATATAGTAATCTGCTTCTTCGTCAGCAGTTAAATATACGATTTCGTCAGTTAATTTAGCATTAACTACTTTACGATATGGAGTCATAATGAAACCATATTCATTTATCTTAGCGTATGAAGCTAGTGATGTAATAAGTCCAATGTTTTGACCTTCTGGTGATTCGATTGGACAAATACGACCATAGTGACTTGGGTTAACGTCACGAACTTCCATACCAGCACGTTCACGAGATAATCCTCCAGGTCCTAAGCAAGATAAACGACGTTTATCAGTTAACTCAGCGATTGGATTGATTTGATCCATGAATTTTGATAATTGTGAACTACCAAAGAATTCTTTTAAGCTAGCTGTTACTGGACGGATGTTAATTAAAGTTTTTGGAGTAACTGTTTCAATTTCTTGAGTAGTCATTCTTTCTCTAATTACTCTTTCCATACGAGACATACCAACACGGAATTGAGTTTGGATTAATTCACCAACTTGACGAACACGACGGTTTCCTAAATGGTCGATTTCATCGTCATAACCAATACCATATTGTAGATTTAAATAATATGATACTGATGCATATACGTCTGAAATTGTTAAACGACGTGTTTCGATTGATTGGTCATTACCAATTATCTTATGTACTTTTGTTTCATCATCTTTGTCATAAACAAGAACTTCTTGTATTTTATTATATTCATCTAATTCTTCGTTAATTTTAACTTCTTTTACACCGTAACCATTTTTAAATAATGGACGAATGCTTTCTTGGATTTCTTTTGTGATTACTGTACCTTCTGGAACAACAATCTTTCTGCCATCTTTAATATCTTGAGCAATCTTTTGACCTAATAATCTATCGATTACGTTTAACTTCTTGTTGAATTTATAACGTCCAACTTTTTGTAAGTCATAACGGAATCTATCGAAGAATCTAGTAATCAATTGGTTCTTAGCAGAATCAAGTGTTGCTGGTTCTCCTGGTCTTAATTTTTCGTAAATTTCGATTAAAGCTTCGTCAGTATTCTTAGTACTGTCTTTCTCTAATGTATTTAGTAAATATTGATCCTCACCAAAAACCTCTAGAATTTCTTCGTTAGAAGATAATCCTAAAGCTCTTAAGAAGGCAGTAATTACTACTTTACGAGTTCTATCAATACGAACATAGAAGATGTCTCTTGCATCTAATTCGTATTCTAACCAAGTACCTTTGTTAGGAATAATTTCTCCTGAGATAATACGACGTCCATTTTTGTCGATCTCTTTCTTATAATATACTGATGGACTTCTTACTAATTGAGAAACGATAACACGTTCTGCTCCATTAATAATGAATGTTCCAGCCTCAGTCATTAAAGGCATATCTCCAAGGAATATTTCTTGTTCCTTAACTTCGCCAGTCTCGTGGATGAATACACGAGCTTGTACTTTTAAAGGAGCTGCGTAGTTTACCATACGCTCTTTTGCTTCTTTTACTGAGTATCTTGGCTCTTCAAAGTAATAGTCGCCTAATTCTAGGGAAATATTACCAGTGAAACTTTCAACAGGGAATAAATCTTCAAATACTTCTTTAATCCCTTCTTCTAGAAATCTTTGATAAGATTTCTTTTGAATTTCTAACAAGTCTGTCAATGCCAAGGTGTTAGTTATTTTAGAGAATGTTCTTCTCTCTGTGTGGTCACCAAATTTTTCTACTTTGTATGCCATTTTTGTTTCACCCCTATACCTAATTTTTGTGTGTTGTTTCGAAGAAAAAACAATACGTCACCAATTTATAATTGTACTTTACATAAAGTTTTTTGTCAACGATTTTTGGCCTTTATTATATAAAAACCTTTACTCTTTGTGATTACTTCACAAATATAGTGATTTTCAAGGTGTTTTAGTGTACTTTTTGCACCTTGATCTTTTCTTATTACAAACCATAATTCACCATCATCTTTTAGATGATTTTGAGCTTCGTCTAGAATCTGGTAAACGACACTCTTACCCGCTCGTATTGGTGGATTGGTAATAATAACATCGTATTTGTCTTTGATATTCTCATAGACATTACTTTCTATAACTTCTGCTTCTACTTTGTTCTCGTCTAAGTTTTTCGAGGCGAGATGTAGAGCACGTTTATTAACGTCACACATAGTGACTTTAAATCCTAATAATTTAGCTATGGATACACCTAAAAAACCATAACCACAACCGACATCTAAAACTTTTAGGTTTTCTCTTTTATTGTTTGCGAAATATGTTTCTAATAATAAGGAACTACCAAAATCTAATTTATCTTTTGAAAAAACTCCGTTATCACTATAAAAAACAAGATTCTCATCTTGATGTTTGTAAATAATGGTACGAAGCTCACTCTTAAGATTTTGGTTGTTTGTAAAATAATGTTCCAAAAAATCACCATATTTCTCTTTACGACGAACATATTTATATTATATTTATAATATGTCGTAAAGTCAATTAAAAGTATAAATATTTTAATACTTTAAAAATAAAAAAGCAATAGTTAATTGCTTTTTTTTACTTTTAGTTTACTTTTCATTAAAATGGATCATTTTGATGATTTTGATTAATAAAGAATTGTACTTTATTTGTCCAATCTGGACTTGGTTCACTTAATGTTCCATGAACATACATTCCTGAGAATGTGTATAGATCTTTAGGTGAAGTCTTATCTAATCCACAACGATCAAATAAGTTCTTTAATAATACTACTTCAGCAATAATACCTGATTCCATAGTTGGATAAGAAACTCCTACGCCATTTACTAATTGACCACCAATATTATTTTTATATCTAGATAAGTAACTAGTCATGTTACCTGATTCATGTCTTACGATTGCTAAGGCCATGTATTTATCCATTCCGTATAAATCACAAATGTGACCAAAGAATTTTTCAAATGTTTGACCATTAGATAACATTATATGACCATTAACATATTTATCAGATACTGTTATATCGTTTGATAATCTAGTAGCTTCTGCTGTAGTGTTGAATCTTTGTGGGAAGTTATATAACTCTCTAACATATTCAACGATACCAGCTTCATATGATCCATATGGACCATAGCGCCATTTTTGACCAGGTGTTGAAATAATAAAATCTTGATTATATGCTTCACTACGATAATTATCAGTTAAGTTATGAGCTATATCCAATGCTACTGCTGGATTTAGTTTAAACATTTTTGCATAGTAGACAATTGTATAATCAAGTTGTCTTACTTTTATTCTTGTATCTAAAGAACTAAGATATTGGTTTTGACTTAAGATTCCTGGTTCATCAGATTCTTCTATTTCTAATAATTTAAAACTTTCAACATCTTGAGGTTTTTGAGTTCTTAGAAATGATTGATTTTTAGAAAGGAACAATACCACGCCAAAAACTGCAATTAGAATTGCAATTGGAATACTAATGATAAACCATTTATTCATTTTAAATCTATTATTAGATTCTTGCATAGAATATCCCCTCTACTCATATAATTATATAATATGATGATATTAAAAGCAAACTGTGGATAAGTTTATTTTACCCACAGCCGTTAATTAACTATCAATTTACATTAATCAAAATATTGTGAAAAATTACCATCAACAAAGATATCTATTTCTTTATTATCTTTAGTAATTCCTTTAATATTTAAGTCTTTATTACCTATCATGAAATCAACATGTGATTCACATTTATTTAATCCTAAAGCAAATAACTCATCTTTTGTTTTACTTGGTCCATCTTGAATACATTCTAGGAATGAATCACCTAATGCTAAGTGACAAGCAGCATTTTCATCAAATAATGTTTCTAAATAAACAAGGTTGGTGTTAGAAATTGGTGAATCGTTTGGTACTAAAGCAACTTCCCCAAGCATGTTAGAATTCTCACAAATATTAATCATGCTTTTTAAAGTTTCTTCACCCTTCTCAGCACCAAAGTTTATTACTTTACCATCTTTAAATTCTATATAGAAATTATCTATTAAAACATTTTGATAAGATAATGGTTTAGAACTATACACAATACCGTTAGCACTATATTTATCTGGTGAAGTAAAGATTTCTTCAGTTGGAAAGTTAACTAATACTTCTTTACCATTAGCTAATGTTTCATAACCAGTAGCCCATATATGATTTTCTGGTAGATTAATTGAAAAGTTTGTACCATTAGAACTTGTATATTTTATTGTTTTAAAATTGTAATCATTAAGTTTTTTAGCTCTTTCTTTGAATTTTTTTATTTTGTTATCCCATACAGTTTTATAGTCTTGGTCTAACAAACACATTTCAAAAATCTTATTCCACAAATCTTCAACAGGATTAGAATTATCTGGGAAGATTTCTTTGGCCCATGATTCGGTTGGAACGGCAGCAATGCACCAAGCTAGTAACGCTTTATCTCGTGAATCATTAAAATGATCTCTAGTTTTATAACTATAAATAGTCATTTTTGATAATTTATCTTGATCAACATCTTTCATTAAACCAGGTGTTTCAGAAGCAAGCATTAAGAAAGCTGCACCTTTTCTTGAATAAGTATCCCAATCTTTTTTATTCCAGCATGGTAATTTTTTTAATTCATCTATATCATACTTAAATAAGGAATCATGTTTTAGGTATGGATCTTGTTTATCTAAAAAGATATCATCAATTCCAAGCGACTTTGCCACATCACATATTACATCTACGAAATCTTGTCTTTCTTTATTGTAGCTTATAAATAAAGGTTGGTTTTTTTCAACTTTTAAACAAGTATTTAGTAAAACATCGGCATATCTTTTAAATTGTTCTAACATAGTAATCACTTCCGTTAAAATATTATACCATAAAAAAAGACTTACTTTCGTAAATCTCTTTTGTTAAAAAATCAACTCTCACTGGTATTGCAGTATAAGTTATTCAAAGGCACCTACAGTTTAATTACCTTAGGTTCCTCTGTAAATGATGAAATAACTGCTTCAGCATTTTTAAAATATAATACTTCTGTGTTATCATCATCTGCACTATACATTCCTTGTAAATCAGGATAACTATCTAGCATTGCTTGTTTTGCTTCTTTTCTGTCATCTCTAACTAATTCACCAGATAATCTAATCCATTTTCCTTTATCAAAGGCGCATATTTCAACTTTAGGATTATTTTGAATTTGTTTAGAAACTTCTTTTACTTTTCCAGTTTGAATATATAGCTTGTCTTCAAAAATATTAATTGTACCGAAAGGTCTTACTCTTGGTTGATCACCCTCTACTGTTGCTAAGTAATATGTTCCGGCATTTTTTAAAAATTCATATACTTCATTCATGTTAATCCTCCTAAAATTATTATAGCATAAAAAAAAGATTTACTTTCGTAAATCCTTTTTTATTAATTTCCTGAGATTCTTCTCTTTTGGATTAAAGCTCCAAAACCTGCAATTAAGAATACTATAGTATTGTAGTTTGTATAGTTGTTTGCTTCAACATCAACCATAGTCTTAGGTGGATTGCAATCTGTGCATCCTTCACCATCAACGAATGTATTAGTGATGTCATAGCCATCGTAAACTGTTACGTAGCCTTCAACTGGTTCTTCTTCAATAGTATATTTAATTTCTACACCTTTACTATATTTATATAGGTTAGAAACTATATATTCCCAATTGTCTTCTTTCTTAACTTTAATTGTATCTAAGTAAACTCCGTCAGCATAGATATTAACTGTAACCATATCTGGACGACGATCTAAGTAATTTTGATCTTCTTCCCAAATCTTCTTACCACTAATTTCTGTTCTTGCTGGATCATGTGTATTAGTGATAGTTACTGAAGTTGTAGTATCAGTAATATCTGTAATGCTTGAAGTATAGTTTTCAACAACATTCTCTGTTATAGAGTATGTTACTGCTTTACCTTTTTTGTATTTAGTTAAACCTTCGAACTTGCAAGACCATTCTTCTTTTTCAGTAACTGTCTTACTATCAATTACTACACCATCAGCTAGTAAGTTAATAGTAATTGATTCTGGTCTAATACCATCTCTATCACTGTCATCTACCCATAATTTGTTAATAGTGTAAGAAATATATTCTGGTGTATGAGTATTAATTACATCATATCCAGTTACTTCAGAAGTATAACCATCTATAGTTTCTTCTGTAATTGAGTATGTTACTTCTTTACCTTTTTGATGAGCTGGTAAGTTTTCGAATGACCATTTCCATTCTTCAGCTTCTGTTACAGTCT